>JAFDHD010000012.1 GCA_019308995.1 Deltaproteobacteria bacterium
AACCGGTTTGCTATCGAAGTATTTCTTTTTCTCCAAAGCATAAATTGTCAGGACACGGGTTCATCAGGTTTTTCGGCTCGCTTTTGCACTTAAGAACTTGTCATTTTATATCATTTTGATAAACTACTATTACTTAGGTTAGATCGAAACCAATTAGATGGCGCACCTTGAAACTTAACGGAGATACCGTAAACATGAACCTGAGGTCCGAATCGGAGGCCCTGGTTGCTTCGTCAAGCCAAATCACAGGGGGCTGGCTGGTCTGCCCCAATTGCGGGGCCAGTTATAAAACGCCTCATCACTTCTGTTCACAGTGCCATTACTATACTTCAAGCTGGTGGGCGCCTGAGGGTTTAGCAAAAAAACGATCGCGCTGGAAGCTTCAACTCATTCTCGCGGTCCTAGTCTTATTGTTAATTATATATCTGGCCTGGACTTCACCCTTTGTTCCCAACCCCTTTGTCCTGTTCCGACAGCCCGCCTCAGATTGGGCCTCTCTATCCAGTCCTGATGAGTGGACAGGTTATGCCAGAGACACAGCCCATACGCGTTATGTTCCTTTTCTCGTATCTCCCCTGCATGGTCGAATTCGTTGGTCACTCACCCTGGGTGAAGAACCCACGGAATCACTTCCAGCGGTAGCAGACGGCGTCCTCTATGTGGGCGGATATTTTAAAGTTTTGGCCTTGGAGGCTGCTACGGGTAAACAAATTTGGCAAACTGAAACTACCGGCCCGGTTCATTCTTCGCCCGTCATAGCCGACACTTTGCTCTTTATGGGCCTGCTAGACGGCCGCATCATGGCCCTGGAGCGCTCCACCGGTCAGCTCAAATGGGAATACCAGACAGGTAATTTTATTTTCAGTTCGCCGGCGGTCGTTAATAACATCCTTTATATCGGGTCGGGTGACCAGGCGATTTATGCGCTGAGCGCCCAAACCGGTGAGCTGATATGGAAGACCATGACTGAAGGCCGCGTTCAATTTGCTCCAGCCCTTCGAGATGGTGTGCTTTACGTTTCCTCCAGCGACCGAAGTCTTTACAGCCTTGGGGCAAAGACCGGGGCACAGCGGCTTCGATTCCGAACTTATCGTGACCTCGTTGACGCCCCGGTTGTGGCAAATAAACTTGTTTATTTTGTAACCAGAGAAGGTCGGCTCTATACCATAAAACATGAAGCCCGTGAAGTGCCAGGGCAGTATCCTTTCAAATGGATATGGATGCAGCTCTGGTTGTGGCGGCTGCCAGTGCCGCCTCCGCCGCCCCAGGCTGGGGCCATGTGGCGTACACTGCCGAAACATGCCTGGTTCGGTTTCACTTCGTCACCGGCTGTGACACCCGAGGCCCTGTATCTTGGGGACAGGCGCGGGTGGTTTTACGCGCGTGACGCCTTGAAAGGAGAACCTCTTTGGGAATTCAGAGCCCGCAGTCGTATCCCGGCCGCGCCGCTGGTTCTGGGCGATACAGTTTATTTTGGCTCAGTGGATGGCAAACTGTATGCTTTAGACCGGCATAAAGGTAAGCTCCTCTGGAAGCTCTCCCTCGGCGCACCCATCAACACAAGCCCTGTATACGCCGCCGGACTCCTCTTTCAGCGTACTGAAGATGGCAAGATTCATGCGATCGAATAAACCAGTGAAACCTTATATCACTCACTGGATTTTAACTTTAACTTTCGATAAAGAGAAAAACTATGCCTCCATACCTGCCGCTTCCAAAAGATGATGACCTTCCCTCTGATATTAGAGAAACGCTTTCAACTCTCCCGCCCTTGAACGTCTTTCGTATGACTGCCAACGCGCCTGCCAGCTTTAAAGGCTTTCTCGAACTGGCGACTTCCATCCTGCTTAGGAGCGAATTTGATGTGCGTAAGCGCGAAATCGCCGTGCTCCGGGTGGCGCATGTTACACGATCCAATTATGTGTGGACCCAGCATGTCCGCGTCGCTAAAACGGCCGGCGTTACTGAAGATGAGATTACAATGATTGCCAAGGAGGACCCTGTTGTATCCCTGGATGCGGAAGGTAATCTGCTTTGCCGCGTTGCTGATGAAATCAGCCGCGATATTCGACTTAGTGATGAGGCCTTGGCCCAGATTCTCGATTCTTACGGTGTTCGCGGCGCTGCGGAGCTCATCCTCTGCTTGAGCTATTTCAACATGCTCAGCCGCTTTGTCGAATCTACTCGTGTGGAACTCGAAAAAAAGAAGGCCTTTTAGACAGCTATGCGTTTAAGCGTTTTTTTCCAAGGCCTGTTGGAGTGAGGCAGGGAGAGGTGTCGGTCTGCAAGAGATTCTATTTATTTCTTTAAGACGACCGGCTGCTCGTTTTTCTGGTTGATAAAAGGAGGAAAAGTATGAAACGTCTTACACCGGCTCTTTGGACAGCATTGATACTTACCGCGGCAATCCACTGCCTTGTGGCGGCCTCGAAGGCAAATGCGGCGGAAGCTATGTTGAAAGGGAACGCGCTTTACAAAGACGTGGTGGTATATGCAAAACTCGGCCCTCATATGACTGGCGTCAAAGGCGATATCGCTACGTCTAAATGGATCGCCGGTGAGTTAAAAATAGCAGGCTTGGAGAGCAGGCTACAGACCTGGAAGCTGCGCCAGTTTTTCATCCATTCATGTGCGCTCACCGTGGGCGGTCATGAGGTGGAAACCTTCCCTTTCTGGTACCCCAAGACTACGGGACCGGCGCCGGTCAGAGCGCCTCTGGCCGTTATGACCAGGGATACCGGTGCTGGTGAACTTAAAGGTCGCATCGCTTTTGTTTCGAGCCGGAATTCGGCCAGGGCGGCTGTGTATTCACGGGGTATTAACAGCATCGCCGTTCAGGCCGCCAAGGCTGGCGCGGTGGGGTTGGTGGTCGCAGTGGGGAGCCTGTCAGGCGATCTACCTGCCATTAACGCCCGTCAGCCATTTCACCAGACACCGCTTCCTCTGCCAAGCGTGATCATCGCCATAAAAGATGAAGCAAGGGCTGCAAAGGCGGCCAAAGCAGGCCTGGCGGCGTCACTTCTCATTGACGGGGAGGAAAAACCTGACGCTCAAGCGCACAATCTGGTTGGAACTCTCAGGCGGGGTGACAGATGGATCGTTGTTACTACACCGACGAGTGGCTGGTTCGAATGTGCAGGTGAGCGAGGTCCGGGCGTGGCTTTATTTTTGGCACTGGCACGCTGGGCAGGACAAAGCCAATCACAATTCAGCTACCTCTTTCTGGGCAACTCAGGGCATGAACTCGACAATATCGGCGCACATCACACCCTCGATAAGTATGCTCCCAGCGTGGAGGAGGTCGCCTGCTGGATACATCTGGGCGCCTCGATTTCAACGCGCGCTTGGGAAAAAACGCCAAGCGGCCTTAAACCTCTACCAAAGGTTTATGGACACCTCAACCTAGTGGGCACTGAAGACTTGATGCCCATACTGAAACCCGCCTTTGAAAACGTTCCGGGATTTGTCCCGCGCAGCAGGGGACGTGTCGCCGGTGAGTTGAGGCACTTTATGGCTGCCGGTTATCGAGCTTTTGGTTTCTTCGGTGGGCACCCGTTTTTCCATACCCGTTATGATACGCCTGCCACGACGGAACCTGCCTTTCTGGAACCGGTTGGCATCGCTCTGATTGATGTGATTCAGAAACTGGAAGAGAAACAGCGCTAGGAATGGGTTACAGCCACCTGAGAGTGGTTCTTAGATACATCTTCCTTTACGGATTCCCTTTTTACCTGAATTTAAACCTCGCTTCTGTGAGGCTTGTAATAAGGATCATCCATAATATTTATGTTTTCCGCCAGCAGCCGCAGTAAACATCCCACCACCTTGGGTCAGTAGTAATTCTTTCGATGGAACAAAAATTACCTGTCTGGTGGCTGAAGAATTTTTCAGTTACCCGTTCCAGGTCAACGCAAAAACTTTTTATCATCTTGTAGTTGTATATTCGGTGGGCGTTAAAGGCAATCGCTGGAGGGGCATTGTGGATCGTGGTCGTAAAAATCAAAACTCCCTCAGGCTTTAAAACCCTGACCATTTCATGCATCGCCTTTTTATCCCCGTCCAAATCTATGGGATCGCCGTACCGTCCCAGGCCAACATGTTCCAAGGTACACATCGAAAGAACCGCCTCAAATGAATCATCTGGAAAATCCAGCCTGGTGGCGTCACAGGTGACCACGGTTTCATTGTTTAAACTTGATTCCCTGTCCCTCACGTCAATGGTCGTTACCTGGTAGTGAGCCATGAGTCCCATCAGAAAATGCCTGTATGATCCGATATCAAGGATATTTTCAGGATCAAACTTGCTTATCTGATCGGTTGCAAATTGACATTCAAAATCTAAAAAGTTTTCAGGATGACGGCCTCTGTCATCTCGATACTCTTGAAAAACAAAGAACTCTTTTGGGTTTTCAAGCAACCTGGCCAAAGCCTCTTCGTATGTTTTCATTTTATTTTAACCTTTGAGACTCTTGCAAAATCTAGAAAAATTTGCATTAGATTTACAGGCAGTCAATAAGATAGACCTTGAGTATAACGGATAGGCAGAACTGATCGCAACCCTTATATATCTTTCTGAAAATTTCAGCAGCTAAGTCAGGGCGTGGTTGGCCGCCGTTTACCCTCAAAGCTTGGACAGCTATATTTATCCTCGATATAGGGCTTAATATCCAGAACAGGCGAACCGTCAATCATATCCAACCCCTTTACAGATATGACGCAGCCTTTGACCTCAAGGACTTCTAAAACCGACATGCCAATGGGATTAGGCCTAAAGGGAGAACAGATACTGAAAACACCCAATTTTTCTGTTTGGTGTGGAGGCTTTTGGGTTAGAAACTGGGTATTAAATTCAGGGCTCCGATGAAAATGAAAAATGACAACAATCCGCTGGCCTGGCTCAATATTCCTAAGCCCTTCCCGGTATATTTCATCAATAACTAAGGTTCCCTCTGTATCCGAGAGAGACCAATGCCGGGGGATCATTTTGGCGTCAGTGCGCACGTAGCCAATGGGTTCCATCACAATGCTCATCTTAAAGCCTTCCTTTAATTTCAATCAGGCATTTTGATAAAGGGGCTAGTTCATTTTACTAATCTGCCTTAAACGACGCAAGGCAATCGGATTTTTTGGGTCCTCCTTCAAGACGATCTCGTAGCACTGCCGTGCTACATCGAGTTGTCCCAGGCGAAACGATGCGGACCCCAGGTTGTTGTATGTCTCATAGTAATAACCCCGGCTCTCCTTGACGGCTTCTGTAAAGTGCGCATGGGCCTTTGGCCACTCGCGGCGGAAGTAGTGAAACAGCCCGAACATATGGTGGTGCGTTGGGAAGGCCTGTTTTTCGAAAAAACCGGATAGAAAACGTTTGAATGAATTCGGACGCTGGTTGCCAAAGAGCCCGGGTAAAGTTCTCAATGGAGATGGGATGGACGGTTTTAGTAATCGCTTAAGGTTCGGGTCTATATACCTCTCGATTTCGGGGCCGTTGCGCACAAAGATGACGGCCTTATGATCTACATAAGCTAAGCGCCAGGCTGAATTGCGGCTCAACAAGTTCAACAGCCCCGGATTGACGTCGTAAGGAAAGATTATCCATTGAATATTCCAGCGAGTCACGCCTTGCTCTAACGCCTGCCGCCACTGTCTCTTGTCCTGTCGCGGGCTAAAATAACGTTCATATTCCGCATAAAATTTTTCCCTAACGACTTCAAGGCGACCGTCAATGAATGTCTTTTGGCCGGTGGCCCACATCAGGTAGCCGCCAAAATTGAGATGATTCAGTTCATGGCTTCCACCGGCAGAGCGGTGCGGTTCCAGTCCCATCCAAACCGATCAACGCGGCGGGTTGATAAATAATAGGCATCGGTAACCACGTATGAAGCCATCCCGATTGTAAGCAGCATCAACACCAAAGCCGCAACCAGGGTAAACCGCCGGTACCGCCTGTCTCCCCACCTGAATAGCCGCCCGACATGGTCCAGGGGAAGCCCGTAAATCATAACAGGCAGACACGCCACCACTAATAGCGGGATGCTTCGCATCATCTTGGCTGACAGATAAAGAAATGGCAGGAATAATAGCACGGCCCAGTACTTTTGCTTACGAAAGAGGCAAACCGCAGCCACGAGTGACGCCGCAAACAAGATGAAGTATGGCACGAGGATCGTATAAGGGTAGAAAGGTAACTGCACCGTGGTTTGACCGCCAGAGGCAAACGGCGATACCAACTCACTGATGGCCTGGCCAAACAAACTTCCGGACCGAAAGGAACTTATTAACGTGAAAGGAAAAAGGACGCCATGGATATGATAGGGATTGATAACGGTCACCAGCACGGAAGCTGAGCCCCATTTGAAAATCCGCTTGTCGAAACGGCGCTGCTTTATTGACAGTCCGACGAAAAAGCAGCCAACTGCCATCCAGCCGAGCACAAACCCGTTGTGACAATTGACCCAGATCAGCAGGATTATCGGGAGCAGCCAAAGCGGCGGGTTCCGCCCTTCGGTGTAACGGTGAAGGATGTACAAGACGCTCGCCAGAAATACCCATGACATCAGTTCCGGCCGAGCCATGAAACGAAATTCGGCAGCGGCTGCAGAAAGGAAAAACAGCAGCAGGAGAGTCACTGGATCAATCGGCATAAGCCTGGCCGTGCGATATAAAAGATAGAAGCAAACAAGCACCAGGGACGAGTGAAAAAAAATGAGAGCGGCAGAGCCGCCAATCTTCTCCATCAAGGCAAGAATGACCTGGTAGCCCCATTGCGAGTCAATATAAACATGGTGCGGAAAGGTATAAGAAAACGGATCGGTTCTCGGCCACCCGTTACCTTCCAGAATGTAGTTTCCGGTTCGCAGGTGAAATCCGACATCAAGGCTGGACACCTCTTTTAAAGTAAAAATAAACAGCAGCCCGAAAATCAGTATCAGCCCTATGCGGAAAACGAGCGGCAGCGGTTCGTCGGGCATCACCAGCCCAGGCGGCCTGGCCTTTCCTGAAGTCCGGTCGCCGGTGTTGGAGTGTCCTTTTGCCTTTATGCTCTTTTTTTCAACCATAATAAACAATCAAACCTGTTTGTGATCAGGCGGGATGACCGCGGTTATAGGCGCCAAAAAGCACCACAAGCGCATGTAATTATATATCAATCCTGATAAGTCCTTTTTATCTCGATGGAATATAACCGAGATGTGGGTTAGATGTCAATTTGATAGAGGCAATAATACAGAACACCTTTATCTTATTACTGGTAAAAATTAGCGCAATAAAGACACATTATTCAAAAAGTAATACGAAAAAAGTATTAGATAATACATCCCTTTTTAGTACTTTCTTCGTACTAAAAAAAGCTAAAAATTCATAATATCTTCGTATTGACCGCTGATTATCTTCGTGCGATTTTAAGGCAGTTTAATGCAACATATAAGCAGGATTACTAAAAGGAAAGCTGTAAAATATAACTTTAATGAATAATGCACCCGGGGGTTTGATCGTTATGAAAAAAGCCGTGATCTCATTTCTTGTTGGTTTCTGTATCTTGATGGGTTCGGTCGTATATGTGCATGCGACACTAATAGACTGGGGAATTAACTCAGAATATTTTAAAGACACAGATGCCGGCTTTTTCTGGTACGATCCAAACGAGTTCGCTGGATGGAGCTTAATAGCCATTGATGTCTTTGTCACCAGTAGTTCGATCTGGGAATGGGCCACGCCTATGGAAGTTTTTAGTTTGCTTTTTAAGGAAACCTCAGGCGTGGCGTTAGAGCAGGTTATAGGCCCCTCTAGCTATACTTGGACGTCGCCGATAAACGGGAAGGAAACCATGGAATGGCTCGGGTTTTACTCCCCAGCCTCACCAAATGCTGGAGTCGGCGTGGGCAGCGAAGAAAACGTATCACCACTATTTAATAAAATAACATCATTGAGCTATGTCAGTGACATCGGCAGCTATACCAGTCGGCCTGGCGCCTGGTTACGCTCAAACTCAGATCCCACGGTTCCGGCGCCAGCGACCTTGATCCTTTTAGGCTCCGGCCTGATTGCCTTTGCCGGATTCAGAAGGAAGTTTGGAAAATAAACGTCCGCTATTGAGTGAAGCGCAATCTTATATGTTTGCAGAGCCGCCTTGATCATATATAAAGGCGGCTTAATTTCTTGATCATTCCTGATAATAACTAGTTTACACTCCTCAAGATCAGAAGTATAATAAGTCTGGTTTAAGGGTTTCATATTGCCAAAATTCTGTCAGCTATTATCAGGAGTTTTGTCATGAATAATTTGGACCTCGATCCGCGATTGCCTGTCCTCCAGAACGCTGATCTCAGGGACAAGATCGTCCTGGTTCGCGTGGACCACAACGTGGTTAAGAAAGGGGAAATTCGCGACCCCTATCGTATTGACGCCACATTTGGTACACTTTACAACATCGTAGAACGCGGCGGCCGACTCATCCTCATGACTCACATCGGCCGAACGCGCGACAAAAAAACCGGCCGGATTAAGGTTGGAGATGAAACTGCGGTTCAGCCGGTTGTTGAGTATCTGGAGCGGAAGCTGCACACCAGGTTCACGATTCCTGAGTTTCCGGTTGATCCTGAAAGAGGCGTCAGAGAGATTGATGCTTCCATTAACTGGCATATCCGGGATCTGCGCGCCCACCGAATCGGAGGCATCTATCTGCCAAATACCCGCTGGTTTGAGGGCGAGGAAGCCACAGGCGAAAAGAGGCAGCGATTTGCCTCGCAGCTGGCCGCTCTAGCTGATGTCTATGTTAATGACGCCTTCGGCTCATGGCAATCCCACGCTTCTACTTCTGATGTCGCTGAATATCTGCCCAGCTTTGCAGGCTTTCTCCTCCAAAAGGAACTCAGTAACCTCAAGCATATCCTGGAACCTGAACGGCCCTTCCTTGCCGTGGTTGCCGGAGCTAAATACGATACCAAGATCGGCCCCCTCAAAAAAATATACCAGAAGGTTGATAATCTCATCCTGGGCGGGGTTATTTACAACACCTTTCTTTGCGCCAAATATGATCTCAAGATCGCCGGAGTGAACGAAGACGACATAAAGGCTGCCAGGGACCTGGTTGAACAGGACCGGGAGGCCAAAAAGCTGATCGAGCTGCCTCTGGTGATCGAATCGGATATAATTGAAGGGCGGATTGAAGGTAAGTATAGAACCCGCAGCATCAAGGATCTCAAGAAGGGAGAGGCGCCCGGTTACTTTCTGGACGTCGCGCCCGAATCTTTCGATTCCCCCGGTGTATCCGAAGTCATTAGATCCGCCAAAACTATATTCGTAAATGCGGTTATGGGGTTCACCCCCCACTTTTACGAGGGGTCTGCAAAACTGGACCAGGCCATTGATCAGAACATGCACGCTCAAAAATTCTACGGCGGGGGCGACACCCTTCAGGAGTTTAAAAATCTTTCCCCTGGGCTGTATCTCGCCGCCATGGACAGCGCTCAGTATTACTTCTTTACAGGGGGTGGGACGGTTCTTAAGGCCATCGAGGACGGCACACCATACGATCTCGCACCGGTCAAGGCCCTGATCGAAAATGCAGGGAAAAAGCTGGAACAATCAAAGCGGCATTACGACCCAAACAACTAATCACTCTCAGCCATTACTGTTTTCCACCGTCCGTCTTTCATGACGATGCGTGACGGCTCATCGGGCCGGGGCGGCTGTTTGGAGCCTGAAATGGAGTATTCCGGGTCGTGTGGCAGCTTGACCCCAAATCCATCCGGCGTAGAAAAAGCCTGAGGTAAAATCGGTTGGATCTTGCGGGAGGCGGCCGCGGTTAAAAGCTGACCAGTAGTCGAAAACTCCGAGAGCTCCTCCATGGTTTTCAATGTAGGCGGCATAAGCAGTATTTTGCCAGCCTCCTGCTGTTTAAGTGCATCCGCTGGAGTTATCCAGAGTGATTCGGTCATCTCAACAGAATCATGAATGGGCGCCTGATTTCGCGGCATTCGCGCCAGCAGGAAACGGGTATTAAATCGTTTGAATTCATTTTCCGGAGTGATCCAGTGGGCGTAAGGTTCAAGGAGATCAAGGCTGTAGCGGATGTCTTCCTTTTGAGCTAACTCTTTTAACGATATCTCCTGATTGTGCAGTTTTGACCGATACGCATTATAGCGGCTGTTGATTTCGTGTTCGCTAAAATCTATCTTCCCTCCAGAGGTGTGAGCGGCCAACAAAACACCGGCCTCCTCAAATGTCTCACGCACCGCAGCGAAAAACAGGCCAAAGGTCTTCTCTTTCGAAAGACCCGGCTCGTTCAGCTTCAGCTTCGCCTCTTCGGCTGAAAGACCCTGACCGTATGCGGCCAGGCTAGAATCGCAGTCCGCCTCATCCAGCCGGCCGCCCGGGAACACAAAAGCGCTTCCCATAAAAGACTGCTTCTGGTGGCGCTGCATTAGAAAAAGTTCAAAAGGTGCACCGTCTTTATCCCGCGTCAGGATCACGGTCGCCGCATCGAACAACCTTGATTCTTTTGAAGTATCGCTTTCCTTGCTATAAAAAGGCTGCATCATAACTGTTAGTATTTCATATCTTGCAAGATAAATTTTCTTACGGCGATAAATATTAGACAGCCTGTTTGGAATAATCAAGGGTTTTCTATGCCACATACAGGTATCGTCAATTTTTATAAGAATATCGTATTTTTTTTTGCGCCTAAAGTTACTTCTTTGCGTTTTCACTAATCGATCGTTTTTTCAAAGCAATAAAGGCCTTCTTCTGATACAGGGTTACCCTCATGGCCCTCAATTAAAATCGGCACCTGGAACTTTACTATGCCGTTCCTTGCTCCGGGGCCGTCTTGCATCCGATCAGCGAGAGGTTTTCTTTGGATTATATCGCTTACACAATCGAGCTAGAGTATGGGAGTAACCTTAAAATATCAGCTAACCCCAAAATCACTAACCCAAAATCAGTTGCACGAAAAATTATTACATGCTAACCTCCCTGCACAATTTGATTTTTTTTCTAAAAAAAGGAGCTAGGCATGGCGATTGAACCACGGTTTTACAAGATCGAAAGAGACGGACCGGTCATTGTTTGGAAGTTTTCGAATCCTCCCCAGAACCTGGCGACAATCGAGTCGGGTCAGGAGTTAGTGGAGCTTGTACAGGAGTTTGATAAGGATCCTGAGCTGCGCGTGGGCATTATCACCAGTGCCACGCCCGGGATGTTCATTCAGCATTTTGATGTTTCTTCGATCCTGGATTGGGCTGAGAACTTAAGCAAGGCCTCAGAAGAAGAGGTAGCGCAGCAGATGTCCATGCTTCCTCCACCACAAGGTATTGGATCGCATACCTCTAAGCCGCTCATCTGCGCCATTAACGGTCCGGTGGAGGGCGGCGGCTGTGAAATGGCCCTGGGCTGCGATATCCGCTTCATTGCCCGGGACGCCTTCATGGGCCAGCCAGAAGTCAATGCCGGTTTCCCTCCGGGTGGTGGAGGGACCCAGCGTCTGGCTCGTCTGCTAGGGGTGGGTAAGGCGCTGGAACTCTGCCTGACCGGCCGCCGGATTTACGCGGATGAAGCCGAGCGCCTTGGCCTGGTCACCAAGGCTTGCGATCCGGAAGAACTCATGCCCACGGTCATGGCCTTTGCTCAAGCCCTCGCGGCCAGGCCGCCGGTAGGGGTTTCAATTATCAAGAAAGCTATTTATGAGGGTGTGGACATGACCTTACAGGAAGGCCTTATTCTTGAGAGGAAGCTGTTTTTTGAGGCCATCCGGAGTAAGGAAGCGGTCGAATTGATGCGTTTGTATGTCTCGACCGGGCAGGACCGTGAAAAGCTGGCCGCCATGCTCGAGGATCAACAACAAGATTAAGGTTCAACAGGCTACTTAAAAATCATTATCAAATGGAGTTCAAGCATGAGTGAAGAAAAGACTGGGAAAAAACAAGTACCCTTGAAGCCGGGTATATTCAGGATCCCTGACAAACCTGGCGAGAAGCCCTATCTGATTGCATCCCGGTGCAAGGAATGCGGGAAGTATTTCTTTCCCCAGCGGACGATCTGCCTAAATTGCGGTCAGACGTCCCTGGAGGAAGCGCCTTTAAAAGGGCGAGGTAAGGTTTATACTTACACGGTGGCCCAGCAGCAGCTTCCGGGCGCGCTGGTGCAGGTGCCTTATGCCATTGCCATTGTATTGATGGAGGAGGGCTGCCAGATTCACACCGTGGTGACCGAGGACTGGGAGAATCTCGAAGTTGATATGGACGTGGAGGTTTACTTCGAGAAGATGAGTGAAGATCAGGAAGGCAACGACCAGCTCGCATACAAGTTCAGAGCTGTGAAGGCCTAGTCGGGAAGTTATTTTCCGTGAAGGAGGAGAAGCGTGCCTAATGTAAAAGCTTGGAAAAAGATGAGGGAGGTTTGCATCGTCGGTATTGGCCTGCACAAGTTCGGACGCTGGCCGGACAAGGGAGTGGGAGATTTGGGCCGCGAGGCCATCCAGGCCGCGCTCGAAGACGCCGGCGCCGAGTTTAAGGATATTGAGGCCGGGTTCAGCGGCCGGGTGCAGAGCGTTACAGGGACCGGCCAGCAAGTCTTTGGCGAAATGGGCCAGCCTGGTATCCTGATTGACAATGTTGAGAAGGCCTGCGCCAGTTCTTCGACCGCGGTCAGGATCGCCACCTGGGCCGTTGGAGCCGGTCTTTATGATGTCGTTCTTTGCACCGGTGTGGAGAAGATGCGTCGGGGTCTGGTAACAGCCGGCGGTGGCGGGCCAGGGGCGCCTTATTCATATCTGATGGGCATGTTTTTGATGCCGGCTGAGTATGCCATGCGCGCCAGGCGGCACATAGCGGACTATGGCACCGCGCCGGAGATGTTCGGTCAGGTCTCGGTCAAGAATCATAAGAATGCGACCATGAATCCCATGGCTCAGTATCAGCAGGCATTGAGCCTTGAGGAGGTCATGAACAGCCGTATGATCGCAGACCCCATCACTCTATATATGTGTTCTCCCACTACGGATGGGGCTTCGGCCGCGGTGATTTGCGCCAAGGAGGTGGCGCATCGTTTCAAAGGCAAGCCCATCACCATTGCCGGGTGGAGCAGCGGGACGCCCGAGTATAATCCCCGGAGTGTGGGCGGCGACGTGTCCGAAGGTTTTATTGCCCGGCTGGCTCGTGAGGCGTATGAGCTGGCCAGTGTTGGGCCTGAAGATATTGATGTGGCGCAAGTGCATGACGCCTTTGCGCCTGGTGAGGTTTTCGCCATTGAGGAGTGTGGGTTTTGCCCTTCAGGCGAAGGCGGTAAATTCGTCTGGGAGGGAAAGGCGAATATTGACGGCGAGGTCCCGGTCAATACCGACGGCGGATTAGAGAGCCGGGGGCATCCCATGGGAGCGACGGGTATTGCCCAGATGGCTGAGATCGTCTCTCAGCTCAGGGGCGAAGCCGGCCCAAGGCAGGTGCCTGGCAACCCCAAAGTGGGATTGACCCACAACGTCGGCCTGGGCGGCTGCAATGTTTTTATTTTAAAGAAATAAAAAAGTCGCAGTGGCCTCCTGCGAGCCCTGTACAAGCTCCTCATCAGGGGTCAATGTTTTGAAAAGATTAACCTTCAGCACTTCGGGTCATGAAGAAACTTGGAGGAGGACATATGAAAAAAGGCATTCATCATGTGGGGCTCGCTGTCCGGAGCGTGGACGAAGTAGCCCGCTTCCTGAATGAGCTTTTTGGGGCTGAGCTTACCGATTATTCGATGGAAACAAATGAATTTTTTTCCCGCATGGTTCAAGTGGGAGAGGGGTTTTTCGAGCTGTTAGAACCCAGAGGCGCGAATGGCCTGATCGAAAGGTTCCTCAAGTCCAATGGAGAGGGGATTCATCACGTTTCAATGCTTGTCGAGGATCTGGAGGAAGTGCTGAAGGTCTGTGAAAAAAAAGGCATGACTGTCCTTGGCCGCCGTTTTATACATCCCCAAAGCGCCCATGGAATCCTGATCGAGCTTCTTCCAGCAGACGAATTAAAATAAATATTCTTTTTTGATAACGGCCTCGAAAAATTTCTGATCTAAGTCACAGTTCCGGTTGCTTAGGAGGGGTGGAGCTTTTTGTTGAGGTCATTCCTGCGAAGGCAGAAACCATATACTAAAAAAAAATAAGGACAGAATAGATATTATTATGATAACCGTCCAAGTTTTATTTTAAGCCCCTTTTAAAAAACAAGATAACAAGGTTTTAGAGATTCTAAAATGAATGACACGCCGCAACTGAGATTCATGTCCGATCTCATTGAAGATAATGGGAAGGTTTTAGGAGAAAACCCATACATTTTATATGACGAGAAAGAAGTCAGTTATGCAGAATTCGACCGGGCGACCTGTGGCGCGGCAAATTTCCTGGTGGCTCAGGGCGCAAAGCCTGGGGATGGTCTGGCCATTCTCATGGGCAACTGCCCGGAGTTTTTAACAGGCGAAAACGGTTAGCTGTTTATCAGGTCTCACAGAAGCACCCCATAAAAACACAAGGAGGTTTCGCATGGCTGTTAACGTATCACCTCTGGTTCACATAGAAATCGCGGTACATGAAGCGGAAGAGGCATGTCAATTCCTGCACAACGTCTTTGGCGCGGAAAAGGTGCAGGAGGAGTTCGCCAGCTTTCTGGATGGACCCAACGCTAGGGTTATCCACGTCGGACTTGGCGATGTGGTGCTCCAATTCATCCAGCCCATTGCCACACAGGGTTCCTGGTACGAGCAGTTGAAGACCAAGGGCCCGGGGGTGCATAATCTCACCTTCGTGGTGGACAGCATGGAAGAAACACTAAAGGCCTTGGAAGAAGAGGACGCTTCTCCTCTCTTTTCATTTCCCCTGGACTGGAGCAAGCTTATTGATCCCGCAAACCTCAAACCGAACGTGCCGCCGGTATATATGATGAACACCATGGAGAAGATCGGTTTCCATTTGGAACTGAGTGAATCGCCAGCAGTGCAGGCGCCGGAAGCAGCAAAATATGCCACCGGGGCCGACGAACTCATAGGTAACGTCTCGCCCATGCTGCACATCGAACTTGTCGTTCATGACGTGGAAGAAACATACCAATTCCTTCATAAGGTCTTTGGCTCGGAAATGGTGGAACAGGATTTTGCCCGGTTTTTAGACAGCCCGTTCATGAAAATACTGCATGTCAATCTGGGCGATGTGGTCCTGCAATACTGTCAGCCGCTTGTGGAGCAGGGTTCCTGGTATGAGCAATTAAGAGACAAGGGGCCTGGAGTGCACAACATTACCTTTATAGTTAATAATATGGATGAAACAATAAAAGCTATAGAGAGCCAGGGAGCTCAGGACCTTTTTACGTTTCCGCTTGACTGGGGTCAGCTTGTGGGTTCCGAAAATGTCAAGCCGAACGTCCCTCCGGTGCATATGGTCAACACCATGGAAAAGCTTGGGTTCCATCTGGAACTGGGCGAAAGGCCGACCGATAAAGAAATAAACTTTTTATATAAACAAGTCTGAGAGGGCGCAGATACAGCGGATTTTATGCGGTGGGGCTGCTGCATAAGGTCGGGCTTAAACTATTTTCAAAATTTTTCCGAACGCATCTAGGTGCTGGCGCCTGAGCAGAAGCTTGAGTGCCAGGGGAAGGCTTGTTTATTTTCTTGATTTTTTTTAGGCCTTTCCTTAACGTAAGAACAAGATTCCCAAAAGATATACAGGTTTACAGTCGGTAAAAATGACATTGCTTGGCTGGAATAAGCTGATATTATTAATTGTTTTTCTATTGCTGCCTTCCCAGCTCGAAGGATTCAAGCGTTTTAATCACATCAGGGATTTTGATCCGTACTTCAAGAAATACTCAAAAAGGTTTTTCGGACCAGGTTTTAATTGGCGCTATTTCAAATCCCAGGCTATTGCAGAATCCGGCCTCAGACCCGGTGCCCGATCCAGGGTTGGCGCGGTCGGGCTCATGCAGATTATGCCAGCGACTTACAAAGAGATTGCCAGGAAATATCCATATATAAAAGGCAGCCGGGAACATCCACGCTGGAACGTTGCGGCGGGTATCTATTATGACCGGCAGTTATGGAAGACCTGGAAGGCCAAGCGTCCTTTTGAAGATCGTCTGGCCTTCATGTTTGGGTCTTTCAACGCCGGGAAAGGCAACATTTTAAAGGCTCAAAGAATGGCCACCCGGAAGGGGCTCAATCCCAACCTCTGGCAATCTATGGCATCAACCCTGCCAAACGTCACAGGCAAACGAAGCAGAGAGACCATCGCTTATGTCGAAAAAATTATCCATGTCAAGGAGGTCTTGAGGTAATGGAATTCACAATTACCTTGCTTAATTTCTTCTATGCTCTTGGTGGAGCCGTACTGGCGTTGATTTTTATGATCATCGGCTACAGGTTGTTTGACCGGATCACCCCTTTCGACACCTCCACTGAACTGGCTGGGGGGAATGTGGCGGTTGGTATCGTTATTGGTTCGATATTCATCGGTTTAGGCGTCGCCATAGGCCTGGTAGTCGGTTTAGGCCTCAATTAATAAAGGCTAAATTGATTTAAAACCGCCCTTTCCTTGAGGAGACAGCACAATTTGGATGAGAAAGCCATCCTTGACCAGCTCGAAGAGCTGGCTCAGACCCTGAGTATACAGGTTCGGTACGAATCCATTGAAATCGAAGGTTCATTTTATGCCGGGGATCTTTGCCGGTTAAAAGGGGAAAATATTTTAATTATCAACCCCGAGGCCACGATAAAGGACAAGATTCAAATTTTTGCCAGAGCGGTCAAACGTTTTGACCTCAATCAGGTCTATATCCGTCCGGCCTTAAGGGAATTTTTAAGCAAGAAAGGCCAAGAAGAAAAGGAAAGATAGCGATTGGTAAAAGAATTTTCCGTTTATGCTTTTTTAGAATAAATAAAAGGAGAGATTGTTTCACTACGCTTTTAAGAAACTGTTTTTTTATTTCAGGATTTACTAGTATGAAATCCATTGTATTTGCACGTTTTTTTATTAACATATGAAAGACCGGAAATATACGGGCGGGGATAAACCCCGCCCCTACAATACCGATTTAGAGTTTTAGAGTAGGGGCGGGGTTTATCCCCGCCCTCTTTAAAAAACTTGAAAACAGTTTCTTTGTCAAATAACCCTGCGGCTTCGGCCAGAGGGCCGGGGGGGCTTGCAATGACATTTCCTGGTATGGCTATAAGCTGTGATTGCGAGGAAAATTAACCACGAAGTACCCATTAAGAAGCAATCCTTGAATTTTCAATCGGAATGTATTTTTAACATACTCTCTAAACATCAAAGTATAGATGTGAATAGTCTTGAATAGGCGTTCCTTCAGCCTGTTGGGTCGAACCCTTCCGCCGGTTGTCCCTATAAAGTAAAATTGAAAAATTGCCAGCCATTGTCAATGTTTCTTCTATAATCGCTGCCTTGACTTTTAAAAGGAAAAAGTGGAAAATAGAATCATCAAAAAATGATTTTAAACCATGAGTTCTTTTTCGTCAGAAAAGATTGAAACATGAAATATCAGGATAAATGGTAAAGAAGGAGAATTTATAACCATGCGTACAGTTAAAATTATTGGCGCCGCAATGACAAAATTTGGAAAACACCTGGATCGTAATCTGAAGTCTCTTGTGGGTGAGAGCGTTGAAGGCGCGCTCCAGGATGCCGATGTAACAAGGGAACAACTCGAAGGCGCCTGGGTTGGCAATGCGTCCCAAGGCGTGCTGCAGGGGCAGGAAAGCATTCGCGGACAGGTCGTGCTCAGGGAAATAGGGATCGGCGGTATCCCGGTTGTCAACGTGGAGAATGCCTGTGCTTCCTCGGCTACCGCCCTGAACGGCGCCTGGGCCATGGTAGCTTTAGGCGAAATGGAACTCGCGCTGGTGGTGGGCATGGAGAAGATGTATTTTGAAGACCGCAGCCGCGTTTTTCCAGCCTTTACAGGGTGCATGGACGTTGAACTGCTGGCTCAGACCATGGCTTCGTTCAAAAAAGCGGAAGAACGAATCGAGCAGGAAAGGAAGGTTAAAGGAGAAGCCGAAAAAAAGAAGTCCGGACAGCGTACCGTGTTCATGGACGTATATGCCATGGCTGCCCGTTATCATATGGAACGATATGGCACCACCCAAAGACAGCTGGCAGTGATATCCTCTAAAAACCACTTTCACTCCTCCATGAACCCTTTGGCCCAGTATCAAACCAAGTTCACCGTGGAGGAGGTTCTCGCGGCGCCTGAAGTGGCTTGGCCTTTGACCCGTCCGATGTGTTCTCCCATCGGGGACGGCGCTGCTGCTGCGATTGTTTGTTCTGAAGAGTTTGCCAAAAAAATCGGGGCGCAGCACACAGTGGATGTCGCGGCCTGTGTTATAGCCAGCGGTGCTGATCCAAAGGAGGGAGAGGAAAGGAGCCTGACGAAACTGGCTAAAAAGGCTTATGAAAAGGCAGGTATCGGCCCCGAAGACTTAGATGTGGCTGAAGTTCACGACGCCACTGCCATTGGTGAACTTACATCCACCGAGTCCTTGCTGTTCTGTCCAGAGGGTGAGGGCGGTCCCTTTGCCGAGGCCGGACACACCACCCTGGGAGGGAAACTGCCAGTTAACGTCTCAGGCGGCCTGGAATCCCAGGGACATCCCATCGGCGCCACCGGAATCCGGCAGGTGGTTGAACTCTACTGGCACCTGACCAACCGTGCCGGGAAAAGGCAGGTCCAAGGCGCCAGAGTCGGGTTGGCTCAAAATGCCGGTGGGACCGTGCGAGGCTCTGAAGGCGCCATGTCCGTGACTATCTTGAAAACGTAAAAAAGAGCCTGGCTTCAAAAAGACATGGCCTGTTTTTTTTGAAACTGGAGTGAAATTGGCCACAAAGCCTGCCAGAAAAGGGTTACGCTTTTTTTGTTTTCAGCCCTGCCGCACGAGGGAGTAGCGATGTTCCAAGGCGTTTTTCTGGCACTGGCAATTATTATCGCGATAGTTTTCGCCGGGTTTATATTTTTAAGCCTTGTTTCTTACCCAATATTTGCAATTCTTTATGTGCTGTGTGCGTCTGGGATCTTAATTGCTGCTCTTTCTCTTTCAGGTAAGATCAGCGGATCCTTTATAGATGGGATATTAGGCGCGAGCCGCAGAAAAAGGAGCTTTCGTGAACAGCTTTCCGGCGATCTGGAAAGAACAAAGGAGTGCAAAAGGAAGGAGGACTTCGGCCAGGCCCTTTGCATGATAAATGAATATCTCGATCAAGACCCGGACTACCCCGAGGCTCTTTATCTGAAAGCTCAGATTTTATCGGAAGGATTTGGAAGGTTCGCGGAAGCGCGGAGGTATCTTAAACAGATAATTCAAATGATTCCAGACGACCAAACCTTCCATCGCTGGGCTTTAAGTTATTATGATGAAGTGAAAGAGATGGAGAAGAGAGAGGAGACGCAATTAACATCAAATGAAAAATAAACAGGCTTCTTTGCGGGTCTTTGGACATAGATTTTTCCGAAACTCCTCAATTGCTTGATTTCATTAGCTAGACGGAGGAAAAGAACTCGAGACGCTCAATTATCATGGAGCGGGATCACTCTTCTATCGGCATGACCCAGATAATATTATCTTTGTTTACGATAATGACTTTGTCTGCCTCACCTTCCACGACAGCGTTAAATACAGTGATAAACTGATCTTTATTTAAATAAAACCAATCGGAAAGTCGACTCGATTTCGGACCAATATTGATTTTACCTTTCATCGTTGTTCCATCTGTGCATCTGACTATCACCTCTTGGACGTTCATTTTTAATCTCTCCCTCGTTCCTTTTAAAGACAAGCCTGAATGGAAACAGGTTGAAATATAGCCTCAGTTCGCTATCTTCTCCTTGAGTAGCTGAATCGCCTTCGGAAGCACATCTGTTATCCCTTCCTCAAACCGAAGGTGGCATACGCGGTCAAAAGGTGTTTCGCCCTGATTGATAATAATCAACTTGGCGCCAGCCTCCATCGCCACTCTAGGCATGGTAGCCGCTGGAGTGACCACGAGGCTGGACCCCACGACGATGAACAGATCGCACTTCTGAGAATGCTCAAACGATTCCATGAGGTCTTTCGAGGGTAGAGAATCACCAAAGTCCACCACACTCGACTTTAAATCACCCCCACACTCACATTTTTCAACACCTTCTGATTTCGGGTAGGTCTTTTCGCAGCGCACACACCTGAGCCGCGCGAGGTTTCCGTGAAGTTCGGCCAGCATATCAAAAGGGATGCCGGATTTGAGGTGTAAGTTGTCTATGTTTTGAGAGATCAAAAAGGCGAGCTTCCCCATGTTCATCAGATCAACAATAGCCATATGGCCTTCATTGGGTTCAGTAGCAGTCCAATCCCGATCACGTGGTCTCGGCGCCAGCCCTTTGTCCCTGCGGGTCCAGACGCCGTCAGGCCCTCGAAAATCAGGAAGTCCTGAGTCTGTGCTGATTCCAGCGCCAGTGAAGATAACGAGTCTCTCGGCCTCGGCTATCCACTGGGCCAGAGTTTGAATCCGGTCCTCGAGATCCTGATCAGTAGTCGTCATCTTTAGCCTCCTTATGCGATCTGCCAGCTAACTAATGATTTTATTACAAAATGCCTCTGGATATTGTTTGTATCACTATTTATTATAATATTAAGGGAATATGGAAATATTCCCAGCCTCTTGTAAGACATCAGAAAGCAACTGCTTTTTTTCTTTTACACAGTGGCAGGATAACATTTAAATGAGCGGGGTCAAGAAAAAATAAATAGAACAAGGCCATGCATCCCTTGAATCAATAAAATCCAATCATAGGTTAAAAGTATGAGCGATCAGCCTTCTATGGCCGATTTGAGAAGAGCGTGCAAGAGAACATTCGCCCCGGCCTCGCAGTCTTCCCAGGTTGTATTTTCCAATTCCACATGGCTTCGGCCGCCGATGCTTGGAACAAAAATCATGGCTGTCGGGGCGACCATCGCCATATAGCTGGCGTCATGTCCGGCCCCACTGACCATGGGGTGGGTTGAATACCCTAGGTGTTTGGCCGTCTTTATGATCTTTTCCACCAGACGCTCATTAAAAGGTGTGTGTTTCACCTTCCAGGTCTCCTCCAGCCGAAGAGAGCAGCCTCGCTCTGAGGCAATATTCTTAAAATCCTGTTTAACATCCTCCCAGGCTCTGGCGACCAGATCGTCATCCCACGATCTGATGTCTATTGTAATATGCACCTGATCCGGAATAATGTTTCGAGAATTGGGGTGATTGTGTATTTCACCCACCGTAGCGACCATGCTGCCTCCCATTCTGGCAGGGAGATCGTTGACCTTGAGAATCATCTCTGCCGCGGCACATAAGGCATCGCTGCGGCCTTCCATGGGGGTGGGGCCGACCTGATTCGCCGTGCCACTCACATACACGTCAGACCAGTGGAGGCAGAAGATGCCTTTGGGGACGCCAATGGTTTTGCCTTCTTTTTCTAAAATTGGACCCTGCTCGATGTGATATTCGTAGTAGGCATGTATTGGCCAGCTTTTAGCAGGGGTATTTGTTTTATATCCTATTCTTTGCAGTTCATCCTCAAACCTTTTTCCATGAATGTCTGTCCTGCCATAAACCCAACCAATATCCAGTTCGCCGGACCAGACACCAGAACCGACCATGGCAGGAGAAAAACGGGAGCCCTCCTCGTTCGTCCAGTCAACCACGACAACAGGCCTCCTGGTCTCAATGTTGTTGTCATTCAAGGTTTTTAGAACCTCAAGGCCTGCCATAACCCCGAGAACCCCGTCAAATCGGCCTCCTTTGGGTTGAGAATCGAGGTGTGAGCCGGTCATGACAGGGGAAAGGTCTTCCCTGCCAGGCCTCGTCCCGAAAATATTTCCCATCTCATCAATAACAACCTCTAGCTTCATTTCTTTAAGCCACTCGATCAACAGGTCCCTGGCTTTTTTGTCTTCATCCGACAGGGCCAGGCGGTGAACACCACCCCCGGAAGTTGCCCCAATTTTAGCCATGGCTTCCAAAGATTTTCGAAGGCGCGCCCCATTAACCCTCAGTGTGTCTGGTTCCATCGAATAGCTCCTTTCATCTTTCTCCATGCCCAAACTAAGCCTTATAGCATATCTTCTCTTAGTTGATTACAATTAAAAATCGCCTTTAAAGGGTTGGGTTTTCAGTGTATAAAATATTTGCAGTAATGTTGATATTTATGGTAAAAATTAAAAGGCTTTCAGGCTTACATTTCTAATTGAATCAGATTGCTCTGAGCATTACCCATGGATATTTTCGACGACACCATAAAACAGATTAAACAATGGTTTAATCAAAAAGGAAACGAAGGGAACGTTTGGCAATATTTTACGCCCACATCGGCTCAAAAAATCAGGACTCATTCTCAGAATATCAATCAGGCCGGAACGAATCCGCCTCTGATTTTAAAAGAGGACACCTGCCTCGAACTTGGCCATCCCTCAGTGGGTTCCTGCAACATGACCCTCGCAACCCACAATCCCTCGCTTGTTGAAAACGGCCGCATTACGCTGGTCGGTCCTGAGATTTCTGCAATGAAAACGCCAAAAGTCCCATTTGCACAGCTTGTGATCGTCTGCTGCCAAGGCGATATAGGAGATACCTCTTCAAAGATGGACAGAGAGTTGCATCTATTCGTTCAATCCGATGGATACATGATCCGAAGTATGCCCAATCTGATCTGGGCCCGGGTGAGCAAGGATGCGGTCCGGTCAGGCTTTTCCATAAAAGAGCTTGGCTCAAGGATTTTAGATTCACTGAGCTTTGAATTTCAGGATATCACAAAGGCTGAGGTTTTTTTCGTCACCAGCAGCCGGGAGGACGTTTCCGCTCTGAATGACATCGTTGAGGCTGCACGCGGCAGGTTGCGAAAATTACTAGCATTTAATGTTGCTGATGATGGCACATATGAGTGTACGTTAGCGCTCGACTGTAACGAATGTCCGGAGCAGCCGGTATGTGACAGCATACGCGAAGTGATAAAGATTCGCAAAGGTGACCGCATCATCACGTTCGGCCAAGACGCTGTAAGCGAAACGAATTGATTCTGTCAATGCCCGACGCCAAGGCGTGCAGGCGAACTTGATCAGATTTTTTTTAGGGATTTTATGACCGCGTTAGCGTCACAAAAAAGGCTAGTCGCCGTCTGCGGCAAGGGCGGCAGCGGCAAGACCGCTCTGGTCGTTCTTATAACCAAGTATCTCTTGCAAATCAGCCAGAGGAGGCTGCTGGTCATTGATGCGGACCCGACCATGAACCTTGCCCCGGTCCTGGGGGTGGAGGCCGAAAAAACAGTTAACGATATTCGCGAGAAGATTATTAAGGAGGCGCGGAGAGCCAGAGCCGCGGAACAATATCACCTGGCCCGCTCACTTGACTACATGCTGCTCGAAGCGCTCATAGAAACTAAAGAATTCAGCCTGCTCGTGATGGGCCGTCCGGATTCGCTTGGCTGCTACTGCCCGGTGAACGACCTGCTCAGGGAAGGCATCGAGACCCTGACCAAGCATTTCGATGCAATCCTCATTGACGGTGAGGCAGGGGTAGAGCAAATAAGCCGGCAGGTGATCCGAAGCGTGGACACCACGATCATCGTCTCTGACGTTTCCGGGCGCGGTTTTCAAACGGCAGCGCTTATCAAAAAAGTCATTGAATCTCATAAGATCATCAAATATAAAAAGATGGGCCTGGTTCTCAACCGGGTGCGCGGTGATGATTCAGCACTGCAGGAATACATCGCCCAAACAGGCCTCGAACTGTTCGGCTGCATCCCGGAGGATGAAAATATCATGCGCTTCGACATGCAGGCCAGGCCCCTGCTTCAGGTACCGGATGATTCACCCGCCTTTATCGCTGTAAAGCAAATCCTTGCGCGGCTGGAATTATTAGGCCGTTAATCAGCTTAGAATTCACTGCCGCCTGTTCTCTATATAGGTACACGGAGAGAGGAGGGCTGTATTTTCAGTTTGAGGGGTTGTGTCTTTCTTTGGCCAGGAGCGCCGCGCCAAGGGCGCCCAGAATCTGGGGATCGGGTTCGATTTTTGTCAGTTTCAGCCCTAATTCTTCTTCAACATATTTAACTACGCCGCTGTTTTTGGCCACGCCGCCCACCAGGGCCACCTGCTCGATTAAACTGATCCGCCTCACCAGCGAAGACACCTTGCCAGCCACGGAGCGGTTGATCCCGGCGATAATGTCGGCTCTATCTTTGCCTTCATTGACGTAAGTGATGACTTCACTCTCGGCAAAGACGCCGCATTGACTGGTGATGGAAACAGGGTCTTTGGCGTCGAAAGAAAGCTGACTTATCTGATCGAGCGGCAGCTCCAGGGCCTTGGCCATGACCTCGACAAATTTACCCGTTCCGGCGGCGCATTTCTCATTGGTCGTGGAATCCGTTATCTTGCCGTTATCGCCGATATTAAAGGCCCGAATACTCTGTCCGCCTGCGTCAATGACCGTACGCACCTCTGGATGAAGCCATTGAATGGCGCGGTTGAGGCAAATAACCTCTGGGGCGTCTCCATCACTAAAGGGAATCGTCTTTCTCCCAAAACCGGTGGCTATCGTATGTTCTATCTGGTCCTGAGAGAGGCTGGCCCTGGAGAGAGCCTTTTCCATGACTTCAACGGCAGCCTGCTTTGGAAGGTTTTTATAGGCCAGAGTTTCAAAGTCCAAGATGGTGTCATTTTCAAGAAGGACCATCTTTGCCGTAACCGTACCCAGATCGCAGCCCGCATATACCAATTTCAGTCGCTCCTTATTCTTACTGCCTGATGTCGCCTTATTGCTTCGCTCTTTCAGCGGCAAAAATAGCCGCGCCCAAGGCGCCGATAATTTGTGGATCTTCGGGGAATCTGATGAATTTTTTTCCGAGCATTCGTTCGAGGTTTTGCACCACGCCAATATTTTTAGAAACACCGCCTGTCACGCCAATATCTTCTTTTACGCCTATTTTGCCAGCTAGCAGTTTAACGCGGCGAGCCATGGCCTCATTAATGCCAGCCGCGATATCAGCGACGTTCTTCTCTTCGCAGAGATAATGCATGATCTCCATTTCCGCGAAGATGCTGCACTGATTGGTGATAACAAGCGCTTCGGAGGCTTTGAGTGAGAGGGGGCCGAGTTGAGACACATCAGTGCCAAGGGCTTCGGACATGAGTTCTAACGATCTTCCCGTTCCTGCGGCGCATTTATCGTTCATGACAAAGTCTTCCAAAAGGCCGTCTTTATCCACTTTAATTGCCTTGCAGTCCTGCCCACCGACGTCAATCACGGTCCTGATGGTTGAGACAAGCCAGTGAGCCCCTTGACCATGGCATGATATCTCACTAATATTGTCGTCAGCAAAGGAGATGGTTTCCCGTCCGTAACCGGTACTAATACAGTAAACAATAGCTTCATAGGAAAGCTCCAACCTTTGGAGCAACTTATCCATGACATCCCTGGCTGACTGCTCGGGCCTCGGTCTGACGCGAATAATCTCGGATCCCAAGATCGTTCCATTGTCCAGAATCACAGCTTCAGCGGTCAGGGAACCAACATCACATCCTGCAACAATCATTTTTACGGCCTTAAACTAGTGTTTCAAAAAATTCTTCAAGCTGTTCTTTGATGACTGACATGGGAGTTATTCGCGCGTCCCAGCCGTCTCCTTCCAATCGCAGGGTCGGTATGCCCAGCTCTTTTTTTATGGCGTCGCTGACCAGCCTGTAAACGCCCCAGGCCTGTTTGCACGCGAGATGACCTGAAAAAACAGCGCAGTCAGCCTTATAGGTTTTTCCATAATAAAGCATATCCCAGAGCCAGTTGGCGTGCATGTCCCAGCTTCCGGCCAGCTGGCGGGTCATGGGCAGGTTAAACATCTCTTCCGCCAGCCCGTAGAGCATACTGTCCACACTCGATGTATCTATATACGGATTGAAATCAAAGGCTGAAAGCACATCCATGAGATATGAAACGCCTATTTCGTCTTGAAACCACGAATAGATGGAGCTGTCGAAATAAAAAAAGGTATAAATGAAAAAGACGCGAATCCTTTCTTCAGGCAGGACGTGTTTCCCCTTTTTCAGGCGGTCTTTGGATACCTCGAGGGCTTTTTTATAGTAGTCCACGGCTTCAGGGGTGCCGACCATCATAAATTTCGTACCGACGTGCTGCATGTTATAGTAGTTGGGCACCGGATTGGGCACGTTTTTTTTCAGCTCGTTTATTTCAAAGAAGAGTTCAGTAGCTTGGTTCGTATAGTCCACGACCTCATGGAGGCGATCCGGGTCGAGCTTATGGCCCGTCATTTCCTCGATCGCCTTAACCGCGTTTTTAAACCCCCGCGCATAATAATCAAGCGCCCGTTTATCATGGTAATATGGAATATCAAGGTAAAGGGCCGGGATGTCGAATTTTTCAGCCATGTATTCAAAGGCCTTGGAATTAGGATCGCAGGAACCAAGGGCGCCGTTGATGATGAGATCGGGCTTCTCTAAGATTCCCGCCTCAAACAGGCCGATGACCCCCCTCTGAGTGGAACACATCGTGTCGGGCAGCCCGCGTTCAACAGCCAGGTCAAGGTATTCTTCAACCCCTTCCTCCAGGTTCTGCGCCATCGTGGTCAGGACTTCCACACATACCGGCACCATATTCAAGGCATGAAAGATTTCAGGAGCGAAATTGAAAGGCACGAACACGATTTTCTTTCCTTCATCCCTCGCGGTCAGCAGACTCCTCCAGTACTTTCCTGAGCTGCGGTTGAATATCGTAGATATCTCTCTAACGTCCGGATCCTTAAACATGGCCAGGAAGGTGGCTCTTCTGGATTCAGGCATCGCGTCAATGACAGCCTTCATCGCAGGGGATTCCAGGTCCAGATCATCGGGCAGGGCGGAAGCCAGCTCAAAGTTGGTTACTATCCTTTCAAGTGCGCTATTATTTTGAGTACCCATTTTTATCTCCTGATTCTTTCAAGAAATGCCTGAGCGCGCGTGCGGAGGCGGCCGGCGTCGGCTAAAGGTCCATACTGCCTCTCCAGCTCAATGGTCGGAATGCCCGCCTTCTCGAGGTCCATTTTTAAAAGGGCGTTATCCGCGCCATGCGTGTCGCAGAATTTTATATGTTCCAGAATGACCCCGTCAACCCGAGCGCGCTCGGCCTGTTCTTTCACAAAACCCAATCTTTCTGAATACTGCCCGGCCATGCGCGGACAAGGCGCATGATAAAAATACCGATCAATAAGGGATTCAAAGACATCGCCGCTTTCGTCCGTCAGGTCCCAGAAATTCTTTGCCCCAAAGCAGAGCGCGTCAGAGACCACGATTGCGCCTAGGTCTTCCACGTTTTCAATAAATTCAGGATCATCCATCAGGCTGCCTGCAATGAGCAGCCGAATTTTTTTACTAGACTCATTCTGGCTTGTTTCGGCCTCCTGAAGCAGCCGGTTCAATAACTTATTGAATTCACTCTTGGGCATGGCAGCGCTTGCCGATAAAATAGTGAGCACGTCGGCGCCAGAAAATGGAGTCTCATCACTTGCCCTTAAGTCATATAACTTTTTTAACAGACTTCTGGTCTCATTGTAAGTAGCCACCGCCGCGGCCAGCTTTTCTGGTGTAACCTCTACATGGAAATACTTCTCAACCTCTTCCTTGAGCTTTATGACTTCTTCTTTATACCACTGTCTTGCTTCAGGATTTATAAGGTGCGGAACAGGGAGCAGATACATAAAAGGGAGGGCGCTGGGATGAGCCTTCCAGTTATCAAAGGTTCGGCGGATGTGATCGCAGCCGTTTATAAACACCACGCCGTCCAGGAAATCGAACCCACCGCTAAAACCCAGCTCAAGACAGCAGCGAGCAAAGGTGCAATTCACCCTGGTAAGATAAGAATCCGCCTGCGATGTATCTTTTACTCCTTTGCCTGTAATCCTGTAAGGCAGGATATCCACAGCGTAGAGGATTTCTTCTGGGAGGTAAGAGCAGACAAACCCGACGACCTTTTTCCCTTGATCTTTCCAGTCACTGACGTATTTATT
Source organism: Deltaproteobacteria bacterium (assembly GCA_019308995.1). Lineage (NCBI taxonomy): Bacteria > Pseudomonadati > Myxococcota > Myxococcia > Deltaproteobacteria bacterium. The sequence continues at coordinate 28,035 of JAFDHD010000012.1, forward strand.
CTGATGAACCTCAGAAACTTCTGCCAGCTCTTCAAAAGCGCCCATTGTGAAACCCCTTATTTAGCTTTAATAAACTGTTGCGGCCGTTCACCCCTAGGCCTCATAAATCATGATCTCAATCACTTTCAAAGGAAGGCAAAGGGCTTTGGCTGCTTTTGGTTTTAAATTTTTAAAAAAAATAGAACAAGATAACCCTGGCCATCACCACGATGTAGAAATTATTTCTTGCTTGAAATACAATTACTTGAAAAAATAATCCGGCCCGGAGCTTTTTAATAGGCTATTTGGAATGATCATGTCAAGCTAAAATAAATAAAATATGGAAAAGTTAAATAGGAAATTCAGCTCGTGTTATGGTATGATGAGCTGAAATCACAACAGGCCTGAAACGGTCATTTTGAAGCTCCCTGCTGCAAGCAGCAGGGAATCTTCCAAATGTAAGGAAGTTGGGCCATTTTAATTTCGCTCGCTAACTCCGCAGCAAGCTGCGGGGAATGCGCTCGCAGGCATTTTCAAGACACCAGCTACTATTTTCATCATAGCCTAAAAAAAGGAGGAAATGAAATGGATTATTTTCCATTGATCGTGACGGAACAGGATAAAATGATCGCACAGGTTATTCGCAAATTCGTTGATCAGGAGATCATGCCTGTTCGGGACAAGATTGATGACGACACCGACCATGTTCTGATCAATGAAATTCTCTCCAAACTTGACGCCCTGGGTTTATTCCAGGCCGGATCACGAAGTGACGAGGGAGGGGATGCGCCGAGGCCCACGTTTGTTACGAATTGCATCGTGATCGAGGAAATGTCGCGGGGTGACGCCGGGATTGGAATGGTAGCGGTCATCAGCGGATGGGCCATGGCCCCGGCTATCACCGTCAGAAACAGGGAAGTCATGGAGCTGTTTCAATCCATGGCGCAAAAAAAGTCGCCCTGCCTGGCCTGTTTTGCCATGACCGAGCCTGCAAGCGGATGCGATGTCGAGAATCTGCCTGAGCTTCACGGGCGCACCATCGCAACCCGCGCTGTCCAGGACGGAGACTACTGGGTCATTAATGGCGCCAAGAGATTTCCCAGCAGCGCTGGCGTATCCTCCCTTTACTGCGTCGCCTGCCAGGCTGATCCGGAAAAAGGTGAAGAAGGCATCGCCCTTATTTACGTGCCTGCTGATGTAAAAGGGCTCAGCTTTGGCAAGTTCGAGATGAAGGCCGGATTGCAGGCGGACCGTAACGCCGATATTTTTTTTGATGACGTCCGAGTGCCTTTATCCTACCGGGCCAGCGGACCGGGCCGGGATGCGGAGCTGCTTAAGAGCAACCTCACCAACGGCCGGGTCGGGACCGCGGCCGCGGCTATCGGAGTCGCTAAAGCAACTTTCGAGGAAGTCCTGAAATACACGGGCGAACGAGTCGTGGCAGGCAAACCGATTCGAGAGCATTCGATCGCTGCGGGCATACTGGCAGAGATGGCTATGGGCATTGAGATCGCCCAGGCGCATTGTCTCCAGGCGGCTTACATGCTCAGCCACCCTGAAGAGTTCGGGCCTCCCCATTCAGACGCCATGCTTTGCCAGGCAAGCATTACCAAGAACTATGCCACGGAAATGGCTATCATGGTCACGAATAAGGCCATGGAGCTGATGGGCTCATACGGCTATATCCGTGATTACCATGTCGAAAAGTACTGGCGCGACGTGAAAGAGCTTCAGCTCTGGCTGGGCGGCGCGCAATTAGGACGCTTTGATGTCGTGCGCGGCTACTACCCATACAAAAAAACCTGAAGATGCTGCCACGGGTTGATGTCTATTTAAAAGCAACCTGAATTCGAGCGCCGCTCACTTCTCGTCAAGGAAGGAGAGTTATGATTGATTTCGAAATAGCGCCATTGACCAAAGAAAGCCAAAGGCTAACGCGTGAGTTTAATCTAAATACGGTTAGAAGGGTTTCCCGTTATTATGATGAGCATGAGCATGAGGAGATAAAGGAAGTAGAGGAGATCACGGAAAAATCAGAGGCTATTTCCAGAAAGTTAGCTTCACTGGCAGGAGAAAAACAGGGTGAAGGGTTTAGCATGGCCAGTGTCATCATAGGCGAGGAGAGATGCTGGGGCGATGCCGCCCTGAACATAAGCATCTCCAACGCCTTTGTCGGAAACATGGTTGTAGGCGCTATCGGCTCTCCTGAACAAAAGGCTCGTACGGCCGGTAAATTTGTGGCCTTTGCCATCACCGAGCCGGGTTGCGGTTCAGACACCTCGGCCATTCAAACCACGGCTCAGCTCGACCCTGAAACTAATGAATGGGTCATAAACGGCGAGAAAATCTTCATCACCGGGGGGCGTCTTTGTGAGTTCGCTGTGGTCTGGGCCACGCTCGACCGAAGCCTGGGCCGGGCCGCTATAAAAAGTTTTTTAATAGAAAATAATAATCCGGGCATGACCGTAACCAAGCTCGAAAACAAGCTCGGATTCCGGGCCTCGGATACAGTAACACTGGTCTTTGAAGACTGCCGTATTCCTTACGACGATATCTTAGGCAGCCCGGAGATTAAACCGAAAACGACTTCCAAGACAGGGTTTAAAAGCGTTATGGCGACCTTTGACGCCAGCCGGCCTGCCGTGGCCGCTTTGGCGGTGGGTATCGGCCAGGCTGCGCTGGACTTCACCAAAGAGAAGCTGGAACAAGAAGGATTCACCTTCCCTTATGACCGGGGCCAGCATGCGCTTCAGGCCATTCAGGCCTCAATCCTGGACATGGAAGCAAATATCGAGGCGGCGCGTCTCCTGACCTGGCGATCAGCATCCATGCTTGAAACCGGGCAGCGAAACAGTCTCGAAGCCTCTATGGCCAAGAGCAAGGCCGGACGGACCGCCACCCTGGTCACGGAAAAATGCGTGGAACTCCTTGGGCCGCTGGGATATTCACGTAATTGGCTGGTCGAGAAGTGGATGCGGGATTGCAAGGTTACTGACATCTTCGAAGGTACAGGTCAAATTAATTCCTTAATTATTGCCCGCAACATTTTAGGCTTCTCTCGCGACCAGCTGAAATAACCCGAATCAGAAGAAATTAAAAATAACGACAGGAAAAGGCGTAAATGGAATAAAAAGCCTCCCGAGGGACGACCTGCTAGGCAACCCTCTGGAGGCTTTGAAAGTAATAGCTTGAAGATATTTCCTTATAAGTGAGCCTGTTTTTTTATTGCCAGCCGCTTCTGGCGCCTGGCCCTCCGAGTGGAAGGGGGCCGGCCGGCCAGTTGAATCCCAGCCTCATGGCCGTATTGACGTCCTCAGCCGTGGCGATTCCTTGCTCAACAATCTTCAGGGCCTCTCGCCTGGCGGCAAACATGACACGATTGCCAATGAACCCCGTATCTCCAGGCACATCCTTCACCCGAACCGGGGTCTTGTTCCAACTCTTGGTCAGGTCTTCGAGCAGCTTTATTACATCTTCAGAAACATCCGGAGTATAGGTCACTTCGACCAGTTTCATGATGTTGGCCGGGCTGAAGAGATGCATCCCGATGAACCGATCCTTGCGTTCAGTGGCCACTGCCAGGTCGGCAATGGTAAACATGGAGGTATTGCTGGCAAAAATAGCTTCCTTCTTTACAATCTTGTCCAACTCGGCAAAAACCTTAAGCTTCATGTCCTTGTTCTCAATGGCGCCGTCCGCGCCGCCTCCGATGGCCTCAATGATCAGATCGCAGTCCTTCAAGTCCTCAACTTTTGTCGTGAAGGTAAGTCTTGCCAGGGCCTGGTCCATCTCCTCCTGGGTGTGTTTACCTCGTTCGACACCACTTTTTATTCCAAACCGACCGTTAATGATTGTGTCTTTAGCCTTTTCGCAAATTTCGTCTGTTAGATCGCGGACAATGACATTGTAGCCAGCGAGAATGGCCGACTGGGCAATACCACCTCCCATCACACCGGCGCCCAAAATTCCAATTTGTTTAATGTCCTCCAGGTTCATAACCGCCTCCTTTCTTCAAATTACTTTCATGAAAAGTTTGAGTTTTTTAAATTTTACTATTGGTTTTGCTCTTTTAACGAATGTGGTGTAATCCCGCATCAGTTTCATGGCGCCAATTTGAGTCAGGCAGCAGGGAAATGCCTCGTCTGTCTTGAATCACTAGCATATAAAGCGCATCTTTGCAACTATAATATCATTCAGGATTTTGCCTCACTAAAAAAAACGAATCAATTGCTGATTGAAAGAACAAGGTCAGAAGATATCTACTCCTGTTTTTTCTGAGGTCGGAAAGACCTTTAAAGAATACTGATGTTTGTAATGGCTGTACCCATGCTTCATTTATTTTCCTTTGAAACGCGGGGAGCGTTTTTGCCAGAAGGCTTCGACCCCTTCACGATAATCTTCGCTCTGGCTGGCTTCACCTTGCAGCATACTTTCAAGGTGAAGTTGTTGCTCATAGGTATTATCCGGGCTTTCCCAAAATGCTTTACGAATGAGGCCAAAAACGATGGTCGGTCCGGTAGCCAAATCCCTGGCAAGGTTCAGCGCCTCGGTCATGAGGCAGTCGTCATCATGTACCTGGTTAATCAGCCCCCACGCTAAGGCCTTTTCCGCCGGAAGTCTTTCAGCCAGCAGTGATAATTCCATTGCGCGAGCCATGCCGATAAGGCGAGGGAGGAGAAAGGTGGACCCACCATCCGGGATGAGGCCGATCCTGCGAAACGCTTGCAGGAAATAAGCGGAGCGAGCCGCCAGGACGATGTCCCCCATGAGCGCCAGGCTCATACCGATACCGGCCGCCGGTCCATTAACCGCCGTGATGAGAGGCATCCTGAGATCTCGCAGTTGCAAGAAAAACGGATTATAGGTCTCATCCAGCGGTCTCCTGGCAGGTGATTCTTGATTCACCTCTGTGTTTTTTTTTGAACGAGAGATATTAGCGCCGGCGCAGAAGCCGCGTCCCGAGCCCGTTATCACCAGACAGCGCACACCTGTAGCCGGAGTATTGACCTGCGCCAGGGCGTGCTTTAATTCGTCAAGCATTTGAGGTGAGATAGCATTCAGGACTTCCGGGTGGTTTAAAGTCAGAACTGCAATGTTATCTTCGATATTGAGCTTAATACGCTCGTAATTCATCTGGAATCTCTCACTCTCTGTCGAGTTTTTTATGGACTTGAGGGTTGAACCCTCCGGGGAGACGTATAAATCGTCAGGATTATCTACCTTTAAAACTTGTTAGCATAATAGGGCCAAACTCTCAACCTTATCTTGAAACCAGGTCTCTTGAGAAAAATTCGACGGCTTCACTCAATGAATGCCGCCATGCTCCCGCCATTATTCATTCATCCTTTTCAGGCAAGTTAATTTTAATATGGCGTCATCAAGATTGCACTTACTTTTTTGATGATTATTTGATATTAAAATCCTTAGTAGTTACCTTAATCAGCTTTTGGTCAAAGAACAAATTTCGGTGCAACTTTAGCAGAACGATTTGCAAGGAGGGGTCCAATGAAAATCACTGACGTCACACTCTATCACGTCTCGATACCACTGAAAGAAACCTTCTGGCCGACCTGGGTTCCTGGACGTCCCCAGGAGCACAACGACTTCACTTTAATAAAAATCTCAACAGACGAGGGGATTGAAGGATATTCAGCCGGTGTGATCTTTGGGGAAAGCGAAGCTCTGGGAGCCATACTAGCAGCGTATTTAAGGGGCACAGATCCCTTTGATATCGAAAGAATTCAGAGCCTCCTCGGGCAAGCAGCAATTACTGGATGGAGAAACTTCTGGGTTGAACCGGCATGCTGGGACATCATTGGTAAGAAAGAAGGCAAGCCCGTGTATGAACTGCTCGGCGGCCGGGCACGGCCGATTCCGGTGTACCTTTCAACCGGCGAAATGCACGAGCCGGAAAAACGGGTGGATGAATTGCTGGCCATGAAAGAGCGAGGCTTTAAGACAGTGAAACTCCGGGTAAAGAACGTGGACCTGAAAGACGATATACGCCATGTTGAGATGGTGCGCAAGGGTGTTGGCGATGATATGGTTTTAGGCGTTGATGCGAACCAGGGCTGGCTGATCACCATTTTTCAACAGATTCCCGCATGGAGTCTGGAACGGGCCAAAGAGTTTGCGAGCGCCTGTTATGATAATAACTTCGAGTGGCTCGAAGAACCTTTGGATTCTCGCGACTACGACGGAAATGCGGAGTTAAAGAAAGTATCAAAAGTAAAAATTTCAGGCGCGGAGCTCAATTACGGCTGGGATGAAATCAAGATCATGCTTGAAAAGGACTGTTTTGATATTTATCAGCCGGATGCTACTTTTGCCGGTGGCATCGCCCAGGTGAAGCAGGTCATTGATACGTGCCATGAGAGGCAGCGGTTGTTCTCGCCTCACACCTGGACGAACGGTATCGGATTTTATATCAACTGGAACATGGCTCTGGCCGATGTAAAAAGCAATCTGCCTTTAGAGTATCCACTGGAAGAACCATCGTGGATCCCTGAGATTCGGGATGGTATCATCGAACCCATAATACCGGATGAAAATGGTATGCTGCAACCTTTTAATAAATCAGGGCTTGGCTTTGAAATAGACAATGATTTACTGCGTAGATATGGAGTACAATTCTTCAGTTCACAGGCTTAAGGTTGTTGGTGACGATCATGCCTAGGAAAAATTAAGCCGCACCCTGAGCCCGTCACCAACACATAAAAAAATACATTTTTATCCCCCAAGGCATGGTCATTCTAGGCCCTGCTTTCTTTGAGCTGAACTCTTTGTGGGGGTCATTCAATTTGCTATTTAAGGATGCCCATCTTTGAACCAATTGAGGTGAGTATGGCGATAATTTTCTCCTCTCTTTCAGGCAAGATGGAGGACATTGTCCGAAGTCTTGCCGCATCCAAAAGCCGCCGACAAGGCCGGTGATAGTTTACTTTAATTGATTTATCAGAATTCAAGTCCGATATCAAACTATGGATTTTTACAATACAAACTCAATCGCGAAATAATTCAAACTTTATCTTTGACTTCCAGGGATGGGTTAATTAATATAACCACCTGGTTCCTGCTTACTTAGATATAAGCATTTAAAGAAATTTGCAGTACTGATTAAGGGGGGTAACAAGTTGAAAATAATTGTTTTGGTAAAACAGGTCCCGGCTACTGATAAAATTAAAATGGATGAAGAAACCGGAACCATGATTAGAGACGGCATTGAGTCTGAACTGAATCCCCTTGATCTTTACGCCGTGGAAGAGGCGGTCAGGATTAAAGAAAGGTTGGATAACAGCGTTGAAATCAGCGTTATTTCGATGGGCCCCAAAAAGGCGGTTGAAGCGATTAAGAGCGCTCTAGCTCTCGGTTGCGACCAGGGGTATCTGCTTTCAGACAAGAAATTCGCCGGGTCAGATACCTGGGCCACGGCCTATGCTTTATCCGCGGCGATTAAAAAATTGGCAGGAGACTTTGATATCATCCTCTGTGGAGAGAGGGCCACTGATGGAGAAACAGGGCAGGTGGGTCCGGAAGTTGGAACCTACCTGGGCCTTCCAGTCCTTACTTACGTTAGTGAGATCGAAGAAATTGGCAACACAAGGATCATTGCCTACCGGGCTGTCGAAGGCGGACACGAGAAAGTTGAAGCTAGCACCCCGGTGCTTATCAGTGTGGTCAAGGAAATCAATGATCCGAGAATGCCCAACTTTGCAGGCAAGATGAAGGCAAAAAAAGCTGAAATTCCCGTGCTTACGGCAAATGATATCGGTGCTGATGACGAGAGAATCGGGCTCAAGGGTTCGGCTACCAGGGTGGTGAAGATCTTTCGACCTCAAGTAGCAAGAAGCGGAACGGTTGTCTCCGGGATTGAGGATTTAGAAGGTGCTGTGGATGGATTAGTTAATATTTTACGCGAAAATCAATTAGTTAAGAGATAGAACCATGGAAAAGACATTAGCAGATTACAAAGGCGTCTGGGCTCTCGGTGAGGTGAGAGAGGGTGAAATACATCCTGTTTCCTATGAACTTCTGGCCTGGGGTAGAGGCCTGGCCGATGATTTGGGGGTTGAACTCGCAAGCGTTGTCATCGGCCATGAGGTTAAGGCTAAGGTGAAGGACCTGATTTTCAGGGGGGCGGATAAAGTCTATGTGGTTGACTATCCGGCCTTAGAGAATTTCAGGGCCGATCCGTATTCTGAAATAATTACCTCTTTGATCAATGAATATAAACCTGAAATTTTAATCGCCTCTGCCACGACCATGGGAAGAACCGTAATGCCTATCTGCGCGGTTAAAATTGGGGCTGGACTTACTGCAGATTGTACCGGGCTCGAAATTGACCCGGACGAAAGGCTCCTTGTCCAGACCCGACCGGCAGTGGGTGGGAATATTATGGCCACCATCAAAACCCCTTCCTTGCGGCCGCAGATGGCCACGGTACGTCCGAAATCGAAAAGGCCCCTTCCCATTGATGATTCAAGAAGTGGCGAGGTTATCGTCAAGGAATTTGACGGCGCATCTTTAAGTTCACGGGTTAAAAGAATTGACTTCATCAAGGAGGAAACCATAGGGGTTCCTATTCAGGATGCTGAAATTATTATTGCCTTTGGCAAGGGTTTACAGGACCCAAAGAATATAGGGCTTATAAATGAGCTGGCCGAATTGTTGGGTGGATCCATCGGCGCTTCAAGACGGGCCATAGATTTCGGCTGGATCTCTTATTCCCACCAGGTAGGTCTCAGCGGGAAAACAGTCAGCCCGAAGTTATATCTCGCCTGCGGTATATCCGGCGCCGTCCAGCATCTCGCAGGCATGTCCTCTGCTGAAATTATTATTGCTGTAAATTCTGATCCTGATGCGGAAATATTTAGCGTCGCAGATTATGGGATCGTTGGAGATCTTTTTGAAGTTCTTCCTCTTTTAATACAAAAATTAAAAGAAAGGGTTAAGGAGGGCCAGTAAGATGGAACAAGAATATGGCGCAGTGACTAAGGAGATCATTGGGGGACTCCAAGAGATAGTCGGAGAGAAAAACATTATCCATGAAGACGAAGAGAAATTAAAAGAGTATGGCCGGGACGTTCTGGCTATTATTTTACGGGCCGATTATCCAGCAGACGTGGTCGTGAAACCTGAATCCACGGAACAGGTGTCCAAAATCATGAAGCTGGCTAATGAAAATAAGATTCCGGTTACACCCAGAGGCGCCGGCACCGGGCTGGCTGGCGCAGCCGTCCCTATCCATGGAGGGATAATCCTTTCGGTGGAGAGGATGAATAAGATTCTCGAAATAGATGAGGTAAATAGGGTGGCCGTTGTGGAACCGGGTGTTATCACCAACGAACTTTGTAAGAAGGTTGATGAAGAGGGTTTAATGTACGCCGGTTATCCCATGAGTACGGAGAGCAGTTATATCGGCGGTAATGTGGCCACTAACGCCGGCGGAGGCAAAGTAATAAAATATGGGAATACCATGAGCCATATTCTGGGGCTGGAGGTGGTTCTGTCTAATGGGGAAGTGATTGAGCTTGGCGGCCGATACAGAAAGAGCACCTGGGGTTATAATCTGCTTCATCTCATGATTGGCTCAGAGGGAACGCTGGGCATCATTACCAAGGTAATTGTCAATTTAATATCAGCTACAGGCAAGACGATAGACCTTATTGTTCCCTTTGCTGACACGGAAACAGCCGTGGAAGCCGTGTCAAAGGTGATTGTATCTGGCGGTGTGCTCCCGGAGGCGGTTGAGTTTATGGATAGAATTTGTCTCGATCAATCCGCCAAACACCATGAAGTTAAGATGCCTTTTCAGGACAGGGAAGATGTTGAGGCTTATCTCATTATCCAGCTATCCGGCCAATCACAGGAAGAGCTTGAGACCCTCTATGAGAAAGCCGGGGAAGTGTGCCTTGAAAACGGCGCCCTGGATGTGTTTGTGGCCGAGAGCCGGAGGGATTCTGAAAATATCTGGAAGGTAAGAGAGGAGTTTGGTGAAGCTTTACGTGAACTTGATCCCTATACCTTCTTCACCAGTGACGCCGTGGTTCCATTTTCCAAGATACCTGAGATGATAAAAGAAATAAAAAGGCTTGAAGAAAAATATAAAACCAGGATTCCCACGGTCGGACATATTGCTGATGGCAACCTTCATTCGGCATTGTTTAAGCCCGAAGACGTGTCTGTCGAAGAATGGCCGGATATTGCTGAGGGAATTTTCGATGAGATGATAGAAACTGCTGTGAGTTTAGGCGGCGTCGGCAGCGGCGAGCATGGTGTCGGCCTCTTAAAAAAAGAAACTTTTGCAAAGACTAAACCGGAAGCAGAACTTAATTTGATGCGGGGAATTAAGAAGGTATTCGATCCTAATAATATTTTGAATCCTGGGAAAATAATATAATACATTGCCTTGATTGAGGGCAAAGCGTTTTTCTTGCGATCAAATCATCCATTTTCCGAACCGAAGCACCAGGATTATTGTAGTTGAGTTTGACCGGCCTCTTTAATTAACCGAAATGACCGGCTGGCTTATGTCAAGGGGACATTCATACCATTTTTCATGCCCTGGGATAACTTAACCTCAGCAGTAGGCAAACTGTCAAATCAAGTCTGATTCAGGACACATAAAAGCCTAAGCTTTTTTTACAAGAGCCGGAGCATATTTTTAAAGGCCGCTTTAATTCATTTTCTTGGCCTTGGCTAGGAAATCTTCTAAATTCTGTTTGATCGCGATTTTATTGAATTTTCCAACGCTGGTTTTTGGGATTTCATTGATAATGGTAATGAAGTCCGGGAGCATCCATTTGGTTATTTTCCCTTTTTCCACACCTTCGGTTTTGAGGTACTCGAGTATGTCTTCCTCGGTTTCAGTCATGCCAGGCGCAAGCGTGATAATGCCCATGGGCCTTTCTCCCCATATAGCGTCCGGCACGCCTATATAGGCGGCCTCCAGGATAAATTCAGCTGTGGCCGTCAGGTTTTCAAGCAATACGGTCGGGACCATCTCAGCACCGCTTCTGATCATATCGGTCATCCTGTCCACGATGGTCACGTACCCCTCCTCATCAACTTTAGCCACATCTCCGGTATGGAACCAGCCGTCATACCAGACTTCCGCAGTCTTTTCCGGCTCTTTATGATACTGCTCCATTATCCACGGCCCGCGAATAACGATCTGCCCGATGGTCTCGTTATCTCTGGGAACCGGCTTCCCATGTTCATCCATGACGCGCACTTCCAGCCCTGGAACAGGCAGACCTGTTTTTACTCTAACCTCGTCCAGTTTCTCCTCGGGCCAGTCCTTCATGTACTTCTTCACAAAAGCGCCAATGGCAGAGGGAGCCGTTTCTGTCATGCCATAGCCAGACGTGGCGGTAAACCCGGGAATCGTCTCTTCGGCCTTTTTTTTCAGGCCTAAGGGTAAGGCGCCGCCGCCGACATTGAGATTCTTCAAACTGCTTAGATCATATTTGTGCAGATCTTCGTATTCAATGATCATCGCCAGGATGGTTGGCACCACAGCTGCACTTGTAACCTTTTCCTTCTGAACCAGCTCGCAGAAGCCCTCGACTGTGAAGGTGCCTGGCAGCACCAGTTTATTTGCCCCAAAGACGAACATAAAAGGCGCGCCCCAACCATGAGCATGAAAGAATGGGGTGATGAGCATGGGGACACTAGCCTCCCCAAGCATTATGTTTGCAGGGTCAGTACTAAAAGAATAGGCAGCTATGACATGCAAGGCCTGCAGGTAGAGCTGGCGATGCGTGAACATAACGCCCTTTGGAAGACCGGTCGTACCGGTGGTGTAACAAAGGGTCGCATAATTATCTTCATCCAGAAAGGGCCATTCGAATTCTGAGGATTGCTCCTCAAGCAACTTCTCGTATTCATAAAGGGGTTCGATTTTAGTTTCAGGCAATCCCGGCTTGTCTGACATGTATATGAATTTCTCAACTGTGTTTTTAATTTGATCGTAGATTCTTTCCAGCAGAGGCAGAACCAGGTCGTCCACGAATAGAATCCTATCTTCAGAGTGAATTATGGTATGAACGATATGATCCAAAGAAAGCCTCATATTGATCGGATGTAAGACCGCTCCCGTACAAGGTACTGCGTAGTAAAGCTCCAGGTGCCGGTGATGATTGAGTGCCAGAGTCGCCACGCTGTCCCCGGGCTGGCCAGCCTTTCCAGGTTTTACTTCCAGAGGACCGCTCAAGGCATCAGCCAGACAGCATGTTCGTTCATACCACTCACGCCAGGTAAATCGAAAATATTGACCGGTAACCTGGTTTCGATAAACGACGCCTATTTCGTCTGGATACAATTCCACTGGCCTTTTCATGAAGGTTGTCAGCAGTAAGGGATAGTGAACAGTGAATTCGGGATAAGTCCGAGCTTCCATCATCTCCTCCTTTTATTTAATTTAAGAATGATTGAAAGTGAAGGTATTTCTACTAAAGGCAGCTCCTTCTGGAAAGAAAATCTACCGAAACTTCAACAGGCTCCACCATCATGAAACAGTAGAGGAGGACGTGTTGATTTGACGCCTCCAAAGGGATAAAGTCTTCCTCCTGGAGGCTTTATAGACCAGCCTTTAGATCCATTCCCTCCAAAACCATCTCCTGATAGTTGATATTGATCGAACTGGTGAATTATTATTTGAGTGGCTAAAAAATAATCTGCTTGATTGCCATTGTCAAGATAATTTCAATTCCGAATTTGGCTCTGTGTTAATGATTCGCCGGCCAAGAGAGAAGATACAAGTTTTACAGACATGGTCGGAATCGAAGAAACCGAAACAGAGAAAGAGTATCCAGGAAGGTGTATTTAGGCTTGAAGCGAAGCTGGAAAAATATGCTTAACAGGAGTCATTAGGGGAATAATACGATACCTTCTAATGAATCATTATTTACAAGGAGGTATGATCTAATTCTGTTTTGGAAATTTTCCGAACCTGCTTGGAGCTTTAGGCTCAGGAGGATCGAAAATGACAAATCGCCAGGATGTCCCGGATAATAAGGCCGTAACGCCGCGGCAACGAATGATGTTTCTTAGTTATAATTTGATCTGAAAGGTACCTCCACAGCCAATCTCGACAAAGTCCTCTTTCCAGGCTCGCCTGAACAATTCGATGGGTCTGTCTCCGGTGCAATGAGAAGGCCCGACCTTTTTCACCCCAAGGTCTTTCAGTTCCTTTATGATTTTTTGGACTTCTCGATCGGAGTACCCCATTAAATGAAATCCGCCCATAACGAGATAAACATCCCCGGTGCAGACTTCTTTAGCTTTTCTGACCAGGTTCACCACACCAGGATGGGCGCAGCCGGTAATGACAACCAGGCCTTTAGAAGTGTTTAGGATCAAAGCCTGCTCTTTTATCCCGTCACCCATCTCACCGGTTGAATAAACATCCTTGGCTATCTGAACAGGCTTGCCAATCATCGTGGTTGTATGGCCGAGCTCCTCAGCCTGCTTTCGAAATCCATCAGGAAATGACTTTGGGATATATAGTTCGACGTTACCGGCTGTTTGCAAAAATTCGGATAGACCACCTGTATGATCGCCATGGATGTGGGAAAGAGCCACGGCCTCAACCTTCGCCGGATCCTTGCCCAGCTTTCTCATGTTTGAGAGCAGGATTCGGCCGTCACCTCCGGTATCGAAGAGAATGGTTTTTTCCATGCCTTCTATCAGGCAGGACATTCCCCAGGCCGGAGTGAGTCGCTGGTCTTGGGCTACATTATTGTAAAGAACCGTAATTTCGATCACAGAGGGAACCATCTTCTTAACCTCAGCTTGTGCTAATGAGCTGTGCATGGTTGGCTTGTATGAAAACACGAGCGTAATCGCAAATATAAAGGCCGCGAGCCTCATTGCTGCTGGCATTTTCAAAATCATGGCCACCTTTAAATTGATGGCTGTAAGGTCAGACCTGCTGCAAAGAAATAGCGCCCTCGGGACAAGCTTCGACGCAGCTGCCACAAGCTAGGCAGGTGATTTGATTCACCGTGGCAAACCGGTCTATGAATATAGAAGCTGTAGGGCAGACCTCAGCACATATGCCGCATCCCTGGCAGATGCTTGAATTCACCACAGCAGCGAGGGCCGTACTTTCGCCCTGCTCTATCTGAGCGAGCCGGGCCCTTATAGCCTGCGCTTGAGCTTGGAGCAGTTGGGTTTCCTGCTCTTGACTCATAGGTTTTTGCTGTTGCAAAGGCATACCGGGATTTGATGCGGATGGATCAGGAGGAGCAAGACTTGGGTTCATCAGACCTGCTGTCCCCGACCTGCGGCCAGGGCCGCGTGATCGTCCCATGCCACCCCCCTGCCTCATGCCTCTTCCCATACCGCGCCCGCGGCCTGTACCCTGGCCCATGCCCCGGCTCTTTTTAAAGTTGTTAATCACCCTATAACTCCTTATAAAGCGCAGGTTTCAATATGAAGTCTAGCGTTTGGCGCAAACATAGAAAAGTTTATCACCCGTCTTTGCGGTTGTGATGATCGTTTGCTCAATGAGGTTGTTTAAGTGCTTTACCGCTTCGTTGCGGTGTATACCAAGCGATATTGAAACATCATCCAAAGTGCATGGCCGCCGTTCGAGAAGGTCTAAGACATCCTCCCTTTGTACCGAGAAATCCTTTTCTTCATGAACGCCTCCAAAATCCGCAACCACCTCGGCGTTTTCTCCAAACAGCTTCACCAAACGCCTCATCTGAGCCTCGGAAACCGCCAAGGCATAATCATACGCCGGCGGTCGAGCTACCGTGTTGAGTTGAATCCGATCCGGCTGGATCTTTTGGACGTGCCCAGCGATCTTTATCACCTCATCCTCTTTGGCTGTTTTTTTTCCCAATAAAAAAACCTCCAGCCATAGCTTGCCGCTGAAGGCCTTGCTGAATTCAATCAGGCCATTAATCATTTGATCAAAAGTGATACCTTGAGCAGGCTGATTGACTTCTTTGAACATCAAGGCGTCGCCGGCATCAAAAGAGGGAACAACCAGGTCCGCGGATAACAATTCCTCGCGAACCGAAGGATCCCAAAGCAAGGCCCCATTCGTCAGGACGGCCACCGGTATTTGGGTTATTTTTTTTATGCCTTGGATGATTTTGCCGCAGCCTGAATGAAGCGTCGGTTCGCCTGAACCTGAAAGCGTGATAAAGTCCGCATGAACGTTAGCCTCAAGTTTTCGCGCCACTTCCTGTAATACCTCGTCCGTGGGAACATATTCCTTTCGTTCGACTGTTTTATGGGTTGTCCGACCGAGCTGGCAATAGATGCAGTCGTAACAACATGTCTTGTAAGGGACGAGGTCAACACCAAGCGATCGGCCCAATCGGCGTGAAGGTACTGGCCCGAATACATGTGAAAATCCCTTTGAAGGCATTTAATGACTCCTCAAACCTTCAGGTTGCCTCTCGTCTTCTTTTCGACGGTCTTTTTGACGCTGCTTTATCATGTAGTCTTTCAAAGCATCTGCAAGGGTCTCGCTGGCAAGAAAGGCGCAGTGTTCGTCCTCTTCGGGCAGGCCTCCTAATTTCTGTAAAATGGCCTCCCCACTGACTTCCAGGAGTTCATTGGGGTTTTTGCCATGAGCCATTTCCGCAGCAAATGAGCCGCACACTGCGCTCGATCCGCAGCCATCCGTCAAAAATGAGGCCTCTTTGACCCGGTCATTTTCAAAATTTAAAAATATTTGTATGGTATCGCCACAGGAACCGGTCACCGCGGCGTACGCGTCAGGGTTGTCAATTTTGCCCATGTAGCGTAAATGACGCCATCGCTCGAAGAAGACATCACCGTACGCGGCTTTTGTTTCATTAAATATCTCTTCCTGCAATGCTTCAATAAAATTGTCAAATTCGTCACTCATAAGGCTGGCTCTTATTTCTCAAAGCGCTTTGCAGAGCCTTGCTCATTTTTTATCTAATTTCTTAATTCTATCTTCGATAGCTTCAAGCTGTTTTCGTAGTTGATCTGCCTGGTCCTTCAGGCTTGTTAACTCCTGCCCCTTGGGTAAAGGGGTGGGTCCAGGTTGATTGGAAGGGGGCAATCCTGGCACGCTTGTCCGGCCCATGCCTCTGCCCATACCTCGACCCATGCCCCGGCCCATGCCCCGGCCCATGCCTCCACCCATGCCAGGACCGCCCGCGGGTCCAAAGCTCTCATCCCGGCCTATGGGAGGCTCGGCGCTTATTCCGTAATGGTCGGCTACATTAGGCTCACTCGTGCTTTTAAGTTTACCTTTTTGATAATTTTCAATGGCACTTCTGACTGTCCCCGTCTGGCCCACGATCACCTCGATGCCCGCGCCCGAGAAAGCCATCATTGCCTTAGGCCCACAGTTGCCGGTTATGACCAGTTTAGCTCCTTTCGAGGCGACAAACTCAGCCGATTGAATCCCTGCGCCGCTGCCAAGAACAAGGCTTTCATTCTCAAAGGCCTCGAAATTCATATTTTCAGTATCCACCACAATAAAGTTGGCGCAACGCCCAAAGCGCGGGTCAATCGGCGCATCTAAGTCTTTTCCGCTGGCACTCACCACTATCTTCATTTTTAACTTCCTCTAGCTTGGATTTCTAGCGCTTTTTCCTGAATCGGCCTTCTAAGCCGTTTTAATTACTTCTATGCCTTTTTTTATTTCATCCGTCAAGACGTGAGTCAAAAACCCCAAATTAAAAAAGAGTCTTTCATCTGCATGGCCACTTTGGCGCTATAACTAACCTCGCCTGCAGGACCCTCCAGTGGAGCAGGGTGGGCTGTCACATCTTTCTTCGCGCCCACAGCAGGTCTGGCCGGGTATTCTTTCTGTGGTATCACCTAAGAAAGACGCCACCGACATTATTTTCTCCATGTCATGGCTGTCACAGTGCGAGCAGAAGACTGCAATCTCTTCATCAGGACTCACCAAGAATTCCGTGACATTCCCACAGGCCTTGCAGCGATACTCATATATTGGCATCGTAAATCAGCTCCTAATGATAAGGGTGAGGATAGTCCTCTCCCTTAAGCTTCCTTTTTATACTACAAGCTACTCCTCTGGAGTGCTTTTTTCCAGTCCGGCTAAACGCTCTTCTATGGCGTTAAGTTCAGCGCGGAGGTCTTCAGCTTGGGCTTTGAGAAACTCGCTTTCCGAACCCCACGTTTCCTGTGGGGCTGGTGAGTAATATCCCCCACCAAACTGGGGATTGTAATAACCAGCGCGCCGCCAAGCACCTCCGTAAGCAAAACCTCGGCCGCCGCCCCAGGGCCTGCCACCGCGACCAGCGCCATATACGAGGCCGCGGCCGTAATATGGGCGCGCCCCGGTGCAATACCCAAAACCACCTCCAGTAAGAGGACCCTGTCCCATAGGACCAGTACCATCCATGCCAGGCATATCTATCCCTCCTTTTTTCTTTGTTTAATTATTGGAAAAATTTAAAACCAAGCTCGCATCCCTCGACCAAATCGGGAGCCATAAAAGGCCGAGCGCCGCCTAAAGCCGCCATAGGCAAAGCCTCGACCCCCATACCCGAATCCTCTGCTTCCGCCCCACAGTCTAGCTCGACCGCCAAGACCCCATATCGGGGATCGGCCGTAATAAGGCTGTGTACCAATACAATACCCAAAACCACCTCCGGTTAAGGGACCTTGTCCCATAGGACCAGTACCATCAAAGCGTGGCATATCTACCCCTCCTTTTCTTTTAAAGTTTAATAAAGTTTCCTTTGTCAGGGTCAGAAGTTCCTGCTGTTCCCGCCCTGAGTCTTGAAGTCCACTCGGGCCGGCTTTGATTTTTTCTGTAATTTTGATACCGCATTTTCGTCTGCCTTTATGAACGTCTGTTCAAAATATATATGCTTAAGTTAAATATGTCAAGAGTTTTTTGAGTTTTTTTTTGAACATATGTTCTTATCAGGATCAGGAGGACGAGGATCTAACAAATATTAAACGATAAGAACAACTTGGCAATAAATGGGAGACGGGGTCGTATTCAAAAGAAGGAGAGGGCGGGCAAATGTGATCTCTGCATGCCATTTGGCTTTTTGATGGTTTGTTTTTGGCTAATCTTGATAATTGATCTCAGGTTTCATCTACATGATGATCTCTTTCTGGCGAAGGTTTGTTATTTCTTCATCACTAAGCCCGAGAAGTTCCCCAAGCACATATTGATTATGTTCTCCTAACATCGGGACATGGACCCTGGGCGTCATACAACCGCTCATCTTCCAGCGAGGTCCTACCAGTTCTAATTGACCGAGTTTAACGGGAAGAGCCTTCCGCATAGACCGATCTCAGGCGCTCAAGGCCGTCTTCGGGAAGCGGACCTTTGATTTGCGCCGCAACCGCCTCTTCGAGATGGTCAAGCTCGGCCAGCCCGAAAATGACACAAGCCAGCTTCTTTTGGGCAAGTGCGAAGCGTATCGCCGTTTGAGCCCTTGTCCCGTAATCGGTACCGATTGAACTAAAGACAGCTTTCGCTTTTGCCTCTTCACTTTCAACCGTGTCTCCCCTTGTGATTGGCATTTCGCGGCCCGTCCTTATGTCGGTCGCGATGACGCCCGCTGAAAAGACCCGTATATCCATCGCGGCCACGCTCTGCTTTTCACAAGCATCGAGAATTCCGGAGAAGTCATAAACCTGCCAGGCCTGGGGCACCCTAAGACCGGCACTCGGATTGAGAAGATTATAATAGACTTGAGCGGATGCAATCCGTCCGCTCTCAATCACTTCGATGATACTTGGCGTCTCGCCCAACGCCGTGATGCCGTAATTCTGGATTATCCCCTGATCCTTCATCTGCTGGAGAACGTCAAGGACCCCGCCTTTGCGTAAAATTTCGGCTACAGCGATCACACGGCCTTGAGTCTCCGCTCCAATCCTATTATGCAGCTGAAGAAGCGTCACAGAATCGCGCTCGAGGCGGCTAAGGCTAGCCTCGATGCTGCGTTCAATCTGCCCCGGAATATCGCTCAGGTCTCTAGTGTCGATATTAAACTTTGTAGAAACATGGGGATTATCTTCGATTTCCTTGAGAAGCCACCCCAATGCCTTTTCCGACCGCCCCTGACCATAGCTAGGGGCGGTGTCAATCCAATTAATTCCAGCGTCCATGGCCCGCCGGATGGCCGCCCGCTTTGTCTCATCATCTTGATTGATCAACAGACCACCAACCGCGCCACCGCCGAAGACAAGTTCTGAGACCTTAATGCCTGTCGCGCCAAATTCACGATATTTCAAATTTTTCTCCTTTTAATCATATACTATCCACGTGAACAAGCTTGTTCAGAATTTCATAAAACCAATACTAAACTAATTAGCGCTCAGATTAATTAATACTCACCTTTGTGCCGCTTTCTCCAATAATTGCCGATAGTAGACATAGTTCTGAAATGGCACATCAGTACGAACCCGACCATCAGCCAGAGGCACGTAGCCGCCATCAGCGATTAGTGATGGTACCTTCTTCTCAATCTCTCGCCGGATTGATTCCCGATCACTTCTGAGGACATCCAAATCTATACCCCCAATAAGTCGGAGATCGCGACCGAACTCCCGGCGGATATTGCGATAATCCATTGTCTCTTGATTGACCTCACCGGCCCACAAGCAGTTGAAACCGTACTTCATGATGCTGGGTATTAGCGCTCTAGTATTTGCATAGGTCAAAAGGATGATGGTTTCTACCTTGTATTGGCGCAGCACACTGAGTATCGGCTCATAGCTTGTTAACACAAATTCTTCATACATTTTCGGCGAGATCAAAGGACGGTCATTCCCTCCAATAGGTTCACCGAACACGGCCGCATCTATTTCAACATGCTTCAACAGTAATTCCGTCAGTTTGGCCGCGAACTCACCCTGAATGGTCATGGCCTCACGAATAAAGACCGGATCATCTGACAGAAGATAGATCACCTCACGGAATCTTCGCCAATCCTGCACTCCCATTGTCAGAAAGAAACCTCGATGAATCCTTAACATGAGTACGTGGTCGCGATTTCGCCAAGCATGAACCCTCTCAGTCCAGTCTTTGGGTATCCGGCCTTGATCGAACGGATCAAGTCTTTGTCGAAAGGTGTCCAATTCAGATCTTGAACTAGGATATTTTTCAAGTTTAGGGCGAGGATCCAGATCCACGACGATCTCTTCCCTCCGATCGAAGTGGAATAGCTGTGAGAGGCTCATATCAGCACGCAAACCCTGTTTGCGCCATGTGTCAAGGACTCCCTCACGAATTCCCTCTTCAAAACAGGGTACACGATCAGGCGCGCCATAACTCATTGTTTCTTTGAATCGTTGGCGGCTATTCATATTTTAAGCAGTGAAGTCAATTATACACCTCACCTTTGCGATTACTTCCTATTACTCTCAAATGAATTCATTTCGCGGTACGAGGTGCAGAGAGAATACAAACGATCCGCCGACCCCTCTAGGAACGGCTCTATCTAGTCCTTGTGAGGTCATGGAATCACCTCCCTTACAGCTTAAAAGCTGAAATAACAGAGGCTTAAGCTTCCAGTAAAGAAACCTGGGTTAGGTTGATAGTTATTTATTACTTAATTTATGGAACTAATAGAAAAACTTATCTTTTTTCCAAAATTTTGTCAAAATATATTTTTAAATCATATTGGGAAAGGGAACATACATCGTATCCCTCTGGTCAAGCTTTGGATATTGGGTCGGGGTGGTATGAAAGAGCTCCGTGCTTGGCTGGAGCAATGGTCGAGGACGGCGTAGAGCCTTCACCGAGCATGGTTTACACGATAGATAGCGGGTGGCCCCGACAACTTTTGTTGTCGGGGTGCGTCAGCACAAGAGGTCTGCTTATGGCGCTCATCCTAAGGTGGTCGGATTTGTCTAGACAAATCCGACTACCTTAACCTTTTCCCTTTAACCATTTTGGGTCATATGCTATCCTGGCGGTAAATCAAATCATCATACAGATTACCGAAACGGGGTGTTCACTCTGGGTATCCAGCAATTCATGATTGAAACAGTGGAGGCTAAGCTAAAAAGGTTTAATACCAGGGAAGAACTTGATTTATGTGGAATCAGTTTGCTAACCAGAATAGCAGAAAGGTGGACCATGAATTGGATTAGGATTTGTGTAGCATTCCTTTTCTTTGCTGTAGGGCCTCCTGTTTATGCAGGCAGTTATGAGGACGGCGTTACAGCTTATGATAAAGGTGACTATGCCACAGCGGCTCGTGAGTACCGCAAGGCCGCTGAGCAGGGTCATGCTGATGCCCAGTATATACTCGGGGTAATGTATAATTTCGGGAAGGGTGTTCCTGAAAACTACACAGAAGCGATCAAATGGTATCGTAAGGCCGCTGAGCAGGGTCATGCTGATGCCCAGCATAACGTCGGTATAATGTACTATCTTGGTCTTGGTGTTCCTCAAGATGATGCTAAAGCCATTAAGTGGTTTCGTAAAGCGGCAGTACAAGGAGCGGCCTCTGGTCAGTTTTTTCTTGGGTCGATGTATGCATCGGGTAAAGGTGTCTTTAAAAGCGATACCGAGGCCATCAAATGGTACCGAAAGGCCGCTGAGCAGGGGCACACGGACGCTCAATATTGCCTTGGATATATGTATTATCATGGTCAGAGGGTACCCCAAAACTATGTTCAGGCTCATTTGTGGTTTAACTTGGCGGCATCTCAAGGACACAATCATGCCAAAAAAGGACGAGATTTAGTAGTGGTAAAAATGACTCCTGCCCAGATTGCGGAGGCCCAGGAGCTCGCCCAGAAATGGTTCAAGGAGCATAATAACTAGCTCCATTCCTGAAGACTGAATATGCCCAATAAGCCCCGTAGCCTAGGGGCTTCCGAAGGTAGTAAAAAGAAGGCAGAGCCACGGAGCCCTGCCCTGAAAGCTTTCAATATAAGGTCTTGTTAATTTTCAAGCTTCCTCCTGATTCCAGCCAGGCCGATTAATCCGCTTCCGAGAAGGAGGATGGTGGCGGGTACGGGTACGGCGGGGGATGTAGTAAAAATACCATCGGCATCATAGCTGGCGTCATAAAGCAGAAGTCGGCTGGGGCCGTCGACTGGGAAATCTAATAGAACCAAATCGCCATATGGTGTAAAGGCCATCCCATAGATTATCCCAACACCAGGGTCAAAGACCGTTGTCAGTCCAGTTCCATCTGGAGCAATTTCCTTTATAACTCCACCAGAGTCAGCAAAGAATAAATTTCCGGAATTAGGATTAAATCCTAAGGCCCAGGCCGCTCCACCCATATTAATTTGGCTGAGAATCGTGCCATTAGCAGGATCGATTTCAGTAATACCTCCAGGGCTGGTAACTGCTGACACCCAGATTCGGTCGGTAACTGGGTCAACTGTCAGACTATTAGGATCTTCAGAATTATCGCCCGGACCGAATAGGTCAAATGGTCCCATCGTTACATGACCGTTGATGTCAGTTTCAAAAAAAGCGTCATAGGTGATGAGGGTTCCTCCAGCATCATCATCGCTGACGTGGAGAATGCGACCAGTGGCGGGATTGTATTCTGAACCGTGGTTGTCTATACGAATACCGTTACCTAAAGCAAACGAACCAAGGAGGGTGGAGGTTATTGGGTCAATGCGATGGTATTGTTCATCAACATAGTTGGCGAGGTAGAGTTCATCGCCCACTACATCAACCTCAATAGTTGCAGGATTTCCAATTAAAGGGGTTAAATCTATGATCTTTACCAAAGAAAAACTGGCTGCATGAGTTTGCGCTGAAATGGTGAATATGATTGCGAATGAGATCAAAAGCACTCCAAAACTTCTGATGATTTTATCTATCTTTTTCATTACGTTTCCCCTCCTCAGAGCACTTGGCTTGCGCCATTTAATTTTTAATTTCATCCATTAAACCAAAAACGTGTAAAACTGTCAATCAGGCAAGAATATGAATTTCCTTGATTCTTTTACTCAGGGCCGTAAGCCTCTGGGCCATAAAAAAACCACCATAATTCAAGGATTTTTCTGAAATTAGAAAAATAGCCGTTTTCCGCCAGTTAAAGAGATTTTAAAGAGTTAGGGTGTTGAATCGTTTTAAATCATGGCGAATCATAAAAAAGGCCGCACCCTGGCTGCACCCCGCACCCGCGGGGTTTTTATTGGCTTCCAGGAGGCATTTTAGAGTATAATAGACACATTTACGAGTACGGTTGGCTGTTAAAGGTAAATTCGCTTCGTGGTGGGCGAAAATATAATTTTTAAACACCTGAGAATTTACGCATGAAAGAGCAACTACAATCTTGGGTGCTTGACCTCTACGCCTGGGCTTCCACTGCTCCAGTATTTATACAGGTCGCTCTTATTGATTAGATAAGTATCTGAAATCATTTATAAGAAAAAATAATACTTGACATTTTTCATTAAAGATGTATGCTTTGTACAGAAAGGATAGTTTGTACAAATAGCGAACGATGAAAGGAGCGGTACAATGGCTAGTTATCCTCTAGGGGCGGCTAGGAGTAATTTTACGGAAATAATTAACAAGGTTACTTATGGTGGCGAAAGAATAACAATAACTAAATATGGTAAAGATGCGGCTGCTATTGTATCGTTGGATGATTTGAATCTGTTGGAAGCCATCGAAACACAAATTGATATTAAGGAAGCTTTGGAAGCATTAAAAGAACCAGGTTCTACACCCTGGGAGCAAGTGAAAAAGGATTTGAATTTATAGTTTGTGTCATACAAGATTAAATTAAAACCCGTAGCCGTTAAGCAGTTATTGAAACTTGAACCGAGGTTCCAGGCTCAAATAAGCAGAAAAATAGATGCATTAGCCGAAGAGCCTCGGCCAGCAGGCGTTGAGAAATTAGCTGAAGCTGAGCGTCTTTATCGCATACGTTCTGGCAATTATCGAATTATTTATCAACTCAATGATGACGAGTCTCTTGTGTTGGTTGTTAGAATAGGCGATAGAAAAGAAATATATAAGAAATTAGCTGTTCTGATAGATTAATCAAACCCCACCCCTACTTATCCCCGGCTCTGTCCGGGGATTTTTATTTAAGTCTATAAAAAATATTCCCTACCATGCTTCCATGATAGGTTGATATTTTCCCCTTGGCGGGTGGCCCCGACAACTATTATTGTCGGGGTGCGTCAGCACAGGAGGTCTGCTTATGGCGCTCATCCAATCTCCTTTCCAACTAATACCCCGATAGGCTTGATCTCGCCTGAGATTGCGCTTGATAAGCACAGAGCTTCGCTGTTTCCATTGTTTCATAAAAAAGCTTCAGCTCTCCTTCCCCGGGGAACCATACCAAGGCATGGACATGATCAGGCATGACCAAAAAATCAAGACAGCGCCCGTTTTGTTTTGCCAGATGTGATAAAATACGCAGGACCTTCAAGATCATGGATAAGCCGTTTTTCCATGGGTTCATCACATCCGGCCAGCCTGTTTCGATCAACCTCTTGTCAACCATTCAATAATAAGGACATCGGTGGCTATAAAAACTATTTTGAAGTGAAGGGTTCAATTTGTAAAATGATCATTTAAATGATAAATAACCGCTGCCTGCCCTCTCTGCCTATAATGATTGGACACTCACCCCTTGATAAATTAATGTAGAAAGAAGGGGGCGAGAGAGGAAGACAGAGGTGATAGATGCGAGAGAGGGAGAAGCGACTGTG
>JAFDHD010000013.1 GCA_019308995.1 Deltaproteobacteria bacterium
TTTAACTTAAATAAGTTAAATTCATTTCGACCATTCGAAATGAAACGATTGACAATTGCTATTTGACGCTTATCCTGAACTGAATTACCTCATTCCCGGACAGGCACTAATTAAATATCATAAAACAGGCGGAGGTGAGTATGCATATCGGTATCTCTATGAGCTGCCTTGATCATGATCGGCATACGAGGAGCGAGGCAAGAGACCTGGCGCTGAAGCTTCGCGAGCAGTTTGACCTGAGCAGTGTGGAGATCATTCTGGAAGGAATCGGAAGGCGTTTTGCCCCATACCCCTGGGAGTATGAGGAGGCGGAACTGAGGGAGCTGGAAGATTTTGTGAATCATTTTCAGTGCAAGGGGGCGCACCTGCCTTTTTATAACTTGAATGTAATTGCCGTAAATGAAAGGGTGCGCGAGGACGCCATGGAGCAGATACGACTGGCCATCGAGATAGCCAAGCGGCTGAAATTGGACTATGCGGTCATTCACGCCACCGGCAGTACCGAAGGGGTGGCTACTGATCGCGAACCACGCCGGCAATTCCTGGCCTTCTCCCGATGCGCCGCCTTTTGTGAGGGGTCCGGTTTGACGCTTTCCATTGAAAACGCAACCAACCTCCATGATATTAAGTCATGTGCGAAAATGATCCGCAGACTCAAGGACGAGGGCCTGCCCGTAGCCATGACCTTTGATACGGGTCACGCCAATATACCCAGAGCCTCTCAAGATGTGCCGGTGCCGGTTAAGCAATTTGGCGCCATGGCGGACGCGATCGAAAGCTGTTTCGACATTATTGATAACATCCACCTTCACAATAATCATGGTTCTTATGATCAGCACCTGGGTTTGCTGGACGGGAGTATTGATCTGAAGTCGTGCCTTAAACGCTTACGCTCCCTGAACTACCAAGGCAGCATCTCACTTGAGGTGAACTCCCAGGTGAAGGACATCACGAGTGAGCTCGCCACGCTAAAGGAATGGTGCACGGCCTAATGGGCGCTGGCATTATCTGTTTCATGCGGCAGGCGTCCAAGATCGGGGTTTGAGCGATCCAAAGCATTGGCTAATACAGTTCGCTCGAAAAAAATTTAAATGAAGATAACATTGGGCTGCTCAGATGATATTAGGTCGGGCTTATCGGGCAGTTCAGTCGCAGGCGGCATCTCTCCCTCCTTCGTGGTTCTGCATGTGGTTCCCAAGGCAATGTCGGCGATCCTGGCGGGGTTATATATCAACTTACTGCCGCTCTTTTTATCTCCTCAATTTTTTCCCAGGAAAAATCAGGTCCGCGGCAGGGGAAAAAAGTATTATTGTGATACAGGGGTTCGGATTCCAGATCAAAGGGTGACTGCCTTTTCGTTTCCTCCCACATCGGTGTGCCGGGCAAAGGGGAGAATTCGGCCAGGTACGGACGGGCGCCCGCGGCCTTGACGGTCTGAACGGTATGCAGCACCTCATCGAGCGGCTGGCCGGGCAGGCCATAGAGGAGATAGACCCCGATCTGCCTCGGCTCGAAGCCAGCCTCAACGAGGCTCTTCATAGCCGATTCGAATTCTCCCGCCTCAACCTTGCCTCCCCAGGCCCTCTGCCTGTCCCAGTTGAAGGTCTCAAGGCCTAAACGCAGGGTCTTAAACCCGCTCTCATACATCAGGCGGGCCAGTTCGGGGCGGATCAGCCCAAGATGCAGGCCGTTGGGCGCGTGAAAACTGATTTTGAAACCTCGCCTGAGCACACCCTCCAGGATGGGCATGAGGTGGTTTTCCGCCTCGATGAGCAGGGCGTCGTCAAAAAAGGCAAAGTCAGCCAACCCGAGGCGCAGGTGGCGATCCTCTATTTCGGCCAGAACATCCTCAACCGGGCGCTGCACAAAGGCGCTGTAAAGCGTGGCCGAGGCGCAGTAAGGACAGCGCTGGGGACAGCCCCTTGAAGTCATGAGCGAGGCAAATTCCAGACACGGATAAAGCTCCAGGGCCGGCCAGGTCTCAAGCCAGTTCTGTTTGAATGAAGAGGCAGAGGCAGGTTCACCCTGCCTGACCTGCTCACCCACCGCCTCAATCAGGCTTGTTTCACCGGGGCCGCTCAAGACTGAATCCGCGCCGGAATATTTTCTGGCATGATCTGGGCAGAGCGTGGCGTAGATCCCGCCCAGGAGGGTCTTCACCTCCGGCCAGGTCTGGCGCAGAAGTTCAATGGCCTTCTGCACTCCGGGATACCAATAGGTCATGATTGATGTCATCAGGATCAGGTCCGGCCTGGGTCCTGCCGCGAGGGCCTGCAGGAAAGCAGTCTCAGGCAGGCCGTAGCGAGCGAAGCGGCGGGGTACTTCCTGCAAGACGGCCGGTGTCGGAACGATCTCCCGCGGCCAGTGACCCGTTCCGGGGAATCGGCCCGGCCGCGCTCCGAGACCGCACGCCTTGGGGTGGAGGCGATCCATACAGTCCACCAGCCGGACGTCGTAACCGGCCTTCTTGAGAACCGCGCCTAAATACAGAAGCCCCAGAGGCCTGGCCCAGAGGTCAAAGGCCGCGAAATCGTAAATCCAGGGGTTGACCAGAAGGATTCGCGGAGGCATTTCGAACCTTATTGAAGCGGCGAGGAGATAGTCCTGTGGGGGCTCATGTCAGGATATCCACACCGGCTCGGAGATAAGAGGATGACACGGGTTACGAGATTTCTTCTTCCTCCATTCGAGCCAAATCCTCAAAACGCATGTCAAGGCCCAGAACTCCCACGATCTCGTCATCCTCGTTTCTGATAGGGCCGGAAACAGTGATACACAGGGCGCCGGTATAACGAGAGGTATAGAAATCCGTGACATGGATCTGGCCGTCCTTCATGGGTTCAATGAACCAGATTCGATCGGACAGGTCCTCGTCAACCACCTGGGGTCTGGCTTCGAACTTGGCCTTCTCGGTAACGTGGGTGATGTCATGCGTCGTTTTACGCCCGTGTTCATCAACCACATAAAGATACTGGATAAAAGGATTGGCATCCAGCAGGGCTTGCATGACCGGTTCCTGGCGGGACGGGTCCATGGACCTGACATCCGGGCCCTCGATGAAGTCTTCCAGAAGGCGGTAGGCCAGTTCTTTGGCCTTGGCCTTGAGCCGGTCGAATTCTGACTTGAAGTAATCAGGCAGGTAGCGCCGGGCCAGTTTTTCCATCTCTTTGGTCGAGATGGAGGTAACCCGGCCTTGGTCGTATTGTCTCTGAATCCAGCGCACGATTTTGGTGATGCCCGGGTGGCGTTTGTCAATCTTCTCGCCAATGTCAGTCGTCAGGCGCTGGTTGATCCAGTAAGTGACTCCCGCAGCCCCGGACTTGTCGGTGATGATGATACTCGGGCTCCGCCCCAGGATTTCCTTGGTGTCAAAGATGTTGTAAATCTCCTCATTTTTGAGCATCCCGTCCAGATGAACTCCAGCGGCGGTGGCATTGAAGTCGGACCCGACAAACGGAAAGTTGCTCGGGATATGATACTCTATCTCCCGCTCGAAATAGCGGGCCATATCGGTGATGGCCCGGGTATCCATGTCATCGGTTTTGCCTCGCAGGCCGATATACTCCATAACTAGGGCCTCGATGGGGGTGTTCCCGGTGCGCTCTCCAAAGCCCAGCAGGGTGCCGTTGGCCGTGGAAAGCCCGTAAAGCCAGGCCGTGGTGGCGTTGATCAGGGCTTTATGGAAGTCGTTGTGGCCGTGCCATTCAAGGTCCTCGCCCGAAAAGCCTGCGTCTTCGATCATGGCCCGAACCAGCTTGGGCACGGATCGAGGCAGGGAGGCTGAGGGGTAGGTCACCCCCAGGCCCAGGGTGTCGCAGAGCCGGACCTTGACCCGGAGGCCATACTCTTCGGTGAGTTCCCGTAATTTGAGGGCAAACGGAATCACGAAGCCGTATATGTCGGCCCGGGTGACGTCCTCAAAATGACAGCGTGGAACAACCCCCAGTTCCAGGGCACCGCGCACGATTTCAAGGTATTTCTCCAGGGCCTCGACCCGGTTCAGGCCAAGCTTTATATAAATATGATAATCCGAAACCGAGGTCAGGATACCGGTTTCGCCCAGCCCCATCTCCCTGACCAGCTGTAGATCATCAGGCACAGCCCTGATCCAGCCCGTGACTTCCGGGTACTCGTAATCCAGCTCCGAACATTTCTCGACCGCCGCCTTATCGCGCTTGCTGTAAAGAAAAAACTCGCTCTGGCGAATGACGCCCTTGCGTCCGCCGATGCGGTGCAGGAGCTTGAAGAGGTCTACAATCTGCCTGACAGTGTATGGGGAGCGGGCCTGCTGACCGTCACGAAAGGTTGAATCAGAAATATAAAAGTTCCGGGCCGGGTCCAGGACGGTGTATTTATGATCGAAATCAATGCGGCTGACTTGGTCGTAAGGAAAGACGTTCCGCTGGAGGTTAGGCTCTCCGGCTTCGACCAGTTTGTAGCTCCAGAAATCGGTATGCTCATGTTCGAGCACCCGTCGGTCTTTGTTCCATCGCGCCATGATCATTCCTCCTTGTTGCCGCCTGGCAAGGAAATAAGTAACTAGCAGACCGCGCCGGACAGGCCGCGGCTTTTTTTTATTTAATCCTCTTTTTTAGGCTCGGTGTCGAGACGGATGGCCAGTTCCAGGAGCTGCTGGCGATCAACCCTGTTCGGCGCGCCGGTCAGGAGACAGGTCGCCTTCTGGGTTTTAGGAAAGGCGATTACCTCCCTGATAGCATTAGCTCCGGCCAGTATCATGATCAGACGATCAAAACCAGGTGCGATACCGCCGTGGGGCGGCGCACCAAACTCCAGGGCCTCCACCAAAAAACCAAACTTTTCGGCCGCCTCCGCCTGGCTGATCCCGAGGCAGCGAAAGACCCTTTCCTGAACGTCCCGCCGATGGATACGGATACTGCCTCCGCCGATCTCATTCCCGTTCAGGACCAGATCGTAGGCCCGGGCCCGCACTTCCTCCGGGGCTGTCTCCAGTTTATCTAGGTCTTCCTCCAGGGGAGCTGTAAAAGGGTGATGCACGGCCTGATAGCGTTTTAACTCAGGACTATACTCGAACATGGGGAAATGAGTGACCCAGAGAAAGTGAAATTTATTGGATTTTATCAGGTCCAGGTCCTGGCCGAGCTTAAGCCTGAGCTGGCCCAGGACCTCACAAGCCACCTTCGGGGTATCGGCGCTGAAAAGAAGAAGGTCACCGGGTTCGGCCTTGAGGGTGTCAGCCAGGGCCGCCTTTTCACCGTCGGTGAAGAATTTGGCCAGGGGGGATTGCCAGCCGTCCGGGTTTATTTTTATCCAGGCCAAACCCTTGGCCCCGAAAATCCCGGCCAATTCGGTCAGGTCGTCAAGCTCCTTGCGGGACAGGGTATTCAAGCCCTTGGCATTGATGGCCTTGACGCAGCCGCCGCCGGCCGCGACCTGGGCAAAAAGCTTGAAATCGGTTTCAGCCACGATATCCGTTACATCCGTCAGTTCCACGCCGAAACGCGTGTCAGGCTTATCCAGGCCATAGCGGTTCATGGCTTCGTCATATGTCAGCCGGGGAAAGGGGCGCGGAACGTCAATATCCAGAAGCTCTTTCACCAAAGTGGTCATGAGCCGTTCCGTAACATCAAAGATGTCTTCCTCGGTAATGAAAGACATCTCCACGTCAATCTGAGTGAACTCCGTCTGGCGGTCGGCCCTCAAATCCTCATCCCGGAAGCATTTGACGATCTGGAAGTAGCGGTCGAATCCGGAGATCATCAGGAGCTGCTTGAAGAGCTGAGGCGACTGAGGCAAGGCGTAAAAGCGGCCCGGACTGGTTCGGGAAGGGACCAGATAGTCCCGCGCCCCTTCAGGGGTGGACTTGGTCAGGACCGGGGTCTCGAACTCGATGAAACCTTCTTCACTTAAAAAGCGGCGCGTGACCTGGTAGGCCTTGTGTCTGAGCAGGAAGTTACGCTGAATCGCCGGGCGTCTAAGGTCGAGATAGCGGTATTTGAGCCGGATGGCCTCTGAGACGTCAATACTGTCCTCGATCATGAACGGCGGGGTTACGGCGGTGTTGAGAACGCGCAGGTGATGGATGAAGACCTCGATCCGCCCGGTCTCTAGCTTCTCATTGATCATGTCATCGGGCCGGGGCCGGACCCGGCCTTTCACGGCAATGACGTATTCGCTGCGCACCGCATGGGAACGTTCGTGGGTTTCCGGGTCTTCCTGAGGGTTGAACACAACTTGGATCAAACCGGTCCGGTCTCTGAGGTCAATAAAGACCAGCCCGCCGTGATCGCGCCGCCGCTGGACCCAACCCATGAGCACCACCTTCTGACCGAGATGCCTTTCGTTCAGCTCGGCGCAATAGTGAGTCCGTTTCAGGTCTGCCATGGATTCAATCAACTCGGTTCTCCTCTTGCCAGCAGGGCCGTCAAGCTGGTAATGACACTGTCCAGCGGCAGCTCTTCCTGTTTACTTTTCTCCATGTCCCTGAGCATGCCCACGCCCCGTTTCAGCTCCTCAGGGCCCAGGATCAGGACCCAGGACGCGCCCAGCTTGTTGGCCCGCCGCATCTGGCTCTTGAGGCTGGCCGGGGTGTAATCCATCTCCACCCTCAGCCCATGCCGCCTCAGGTCCTGCGTCAGGTCGAAGCCGATCTCCTGCGCCGCGGTATCCAGGGCCGCAATGAACAGGTCCGGTCCGGAGCGCTCAAGCTTCCGGCTTTCAGAAAGAAGCATGATCAACCGCTCCAGGCCAAGGGCAAATCCAATGGCGGGCATGTCCGGGCCGCCCAGGCTCCTGACCAGGCTGTCGTACCGGCCTCCTCCGCCGACCGCGTTCTGCGACCCCAAACGGGCGGTCTGGGCTTCGAATACGGTCCGGGTGTAGTAATCCAGGCCGCGCACCAGCCTCGGCGCCAGGACAATGGCCACCCCAGCGGTCTCAACAGCCTTCCGAACATGAGCAAAATGACCCTGACAATCCTGACAAAGCGTGTCCAGGATTAGGGGCGCATCTTGGACCGTTCTGATACAGCCTTCAACCTTGCAGTCAAATACCCGCAAGGGATTGGTCTCATAACGGCGCTGGCAGTCAAGGCAAAGCTCGTCAAGGCGGCCCTTGAGAAAGCTTTTAAGCTTCTCCTTGTATCCAGGCCGGCATTTGGGACAGCCAAGACTGTTAACATGGATCTCCATGTCCTTGAGTCCGACTTCCGAGAGAAAGGAGGTTAAAAGGATGATCAGCTCCGCGTCAATGAACGGTTCGGTCACGTTGAAGGCTTCCACGTTGAGCTGGTGAAACTGGCGCTGCCGCCCCTTTTGCGGACGTTCATAGCGAAACATGGGCCCGAAGGAGTAAAGCTTGAGCGGACGGCCGTTGGCGGCCAGGCTGTGTTCTATAACCGCCCGGACCACGCCAGCCGTGGCTTCGGGTCTGAGGGTCAGGGACTCCCCGCGCCGATCGTTAAAGGTATACATTTCCTTTTCAACAATATCGGTCTCCTCCCCGATCGAACGCGAGAAAAGCTCGGTCCGCTCCACCACCGGGATACGAAGCTCCTCAAAGCCGAAACTGCGGAGAATCCGGGCTGCCGCCGCCTCGATTTCCTGCCACCACCCGACCTCCTGAGGCAGGATGTCTTTAAAACCTCTGATCGCCTTAATGCTCATCCTTCACTTTTCTCCGGGCGCACGTGAAGCTATTTAGGCCGCGCAAAAGAACCATTATACCTAATATGATCTATTGTTTTTGTCAATCATTCTACACGAATATTTAGAAGATTTAAAGCAGATCGCAGGCCAGATCACCCTGACAGAGAGCTGCCCTTTAGCGTCTTGCCCTTGAGTTGTGAATCCTTTATGATCCTTGTATGACCGAACCAAGAATCATTATTATCGGCGGGGGGCTGGCCGGGTGTGAGGCCGCCTGGAGATTGGCCCAGGCTGATATGGGTGTTGATCTTTTTGAGATGAAGCCCCGGAAGTTTTCACCAGCCCACACCACGACCCGCCTGGCCGAGCTGGTCTGTTCCAACTCCTTCCGTTCCAGAGACCTTCATTCTGCCATCGGGCTGCTCAAGGAGGAGATGCGCCTTCTTAATTCTCTAATCATGATGTGTGCGGATGAGACCGAAGTCCCGGCCGGAAAAGCCCTGGCCGTGGACCGGGAGCGTTTCGCCTCCCTTATCACCGCCCGTATTGAAGCCCTGGATCAGGTGCGACTCATCAGGGAGGAAGTAACCGATCTCGATCCTTCCTGTTTGACCATTCTGGCGACCGGGCCGCTGACCTCCGATCCTTTGTCCGCGTCGCTTTCAACCCTGATCGGGTCTGAACACCTGCACTTTTACGACGCTACCTCGCCGATCGTCACCTTTGACTCCATTGATATGAACAGGGTCTTTACGGCCTCGCGCTACGAGCAGGAAGGCGAAGGCGATTATATTAATTGCCCTTTAACTGAAGAGGAGTACAGCCGCTTTTACGAGGCGCTGACCCGGGCCGACCGGGTTACCCCCCGCCCCTTTGAGAAGCCCCGGTACCACGAGGGCTGTCTGCCCATCGAGGTCATGGCCGGGCGCGGGCCGCGGACCCTGACCTTCGGTCCCATGAAGCCGGTCGGCCTGAGCGACCCCAGGACCGGCCAGCGGCCTTATGCCGTGGTGCAGCTTCGCCGGGAGAACAGGGCCGGGACCATGTTCAACCTGGTTGGCTTTCAAACGAGGCTCAAACGGCCGGAACAGGACCGGGTCTTCCGTTTGATTCCCGGGCTTAAAAAGGCTGAGTTCGTCCGGTATGGCAGTGTGCACCGCAACACCTTTATCAACGCCCCGCGCCACCTCAACGCCCACCTCCAGCTCATGCGCCACCCCAGCATCTTCCTGGCCGGGCAGATCACCGGCGTGGAGGGCTATGTCGAGTCCGCGGCCATGGGTATTCTGGCCGGGGAGAATGCAGCTCGATTAGCCAGAGGCCTGCCTCTGGTTACACCGCCGCCCACCACGGCGCACGGGGCTTTGATCAACCACCTCACGGACAGGACACCCAGGGACTTCCAACCCATGAATGTCATTTTCGGACTTTTTCCGCCTGCCCCGGCTGGAGTCAGGAAAAAAGACCGCAAGGCCTTTTACGCGCGGCGCGCCTTAAAAGACCTGGATAGGTGGCTTGAGGATTTAAAAAATTAAGAGGACGGATAGAATCAAATTAATATTGTCAGGGAACCTCGCTTCGCGAGCTACCCTGACCTACAGTGTGGAATCAAGTAAAAAATATTGTAGGTCAGGGTGCGAAGCTCCCTGACAAAAATATATCAAGGCAAGAATCAAATATGACCAACATCCGTCGTTTTTATGTTCCCGATACAGCAGTTTTTATGACGGCTGTTTGCCACATGCGCAATACCCACTTGAAAAGCGACGCAAACAAGGGATTGTTGCTTACCATTATGAGAGAGGTAAAGGCAGAGAAACCTTATAACATGCTGGGTTATATTTTATTGGATGATCATTTCCATTGGATGATTCAGATACAAGAGAAGTCCGCTAGCGAAACAACAAGAATTTTTAAAAAGAAAAAAAATAAGTATGGTAAAGAAAATCAATACTGGATTTCTGAGATTATGCAATCGGTAAAATTACGTTATACTTATCGATATAAAAAACTCAATCAACTTAAAGGCCATGTAACCCTTTGGCAGAACCGTTTCTGGGACCACATTGTCCGTAACCAGGAGGATTTTAATAATCATCTTGATTACATACATTACAATCCTGTCAAACATGGTTATGTATCTCAACCCTTGAATTACCGATGGTCTTCTTTTCATTCCTGTGTTGAACAAGGATTCTATGCGCCCAATTGGGCAGCGGCGGAAGAACCCCAACACTTAATTGGAATCAGCTGGGAATAAAGATGTCCGGGGAGACTGATTTGTCAGGGCGCCCCGCTCCACAGGACAACCTGACTGGCCGCCTGGAAGGAAGTAATTGAAAGCCAGGGAAGATAAGGTTAAAATAGGTCAGCTCAATCCGATCTGAAACGACCAAACCGGGAGGTAAGGCCATGCAAAAATTAAAAATGGTAACCGTTTTATTCATCTGTATGGGAATGCTTCTGAGCCTCACGGCCTGCCTGACGCCAGCAGGCAGAACCGCGGGTCAGACGGTGGACGACGCCGCCATCACGGCCAAGGTCAAGGCCAGGCTTATAAAGGACGATGTATTGAAAGGCTTTGCCATTTCAGTCAAAACCTTCAAGGGTGAGGTCACGCTCATCGGCGCGGTGGATTCTGAAGAGGCCAGAAAAAGGGCGGTGCACCTGGCCCGCTCGACTCATGGTGTGCGTAAGGTCAATAATCTCATAAAAATCAAGTAATCTTCCTTGCCAGGCTGGGATAAATCCCGCCCCAACAATCTCAAATTGACAATTTTCACTATTGTGATGCGCACCATTGACGTGAATGTAGGTTAGGGTACCCAACTTCCTAATACAAAATAAGATGAATATTTTTAAAGAATTAGGTATCGCAGATAGTCCTGAGAAAAAAGCCTCTGTATAACTCCTCATCATCTTCATAAATCTCCTTTCACTTACCTTGACACCTCCCTTAAGCGAACTTAACTTATAAGTAGTTATGATAATTTGGTAAGTTGTTGTTTTTTGGAGGATATAACTAATGAGATTTGACAAGATGACCCTTAAGTCCCAGGAGGCGGTCCAGGAGGCTCAAACCTTGGCCGAGTCCCGAGGCCATCAGCAGATTGAACCGCTGCATCTGGCTAAGGCCCTCCTGGATCAGAAAGAAGGGGTTGTCCGTCCGATATTGCAAAAGCTCGGTGTGCAGCTTAACGCCTTGCTGACTGAGATAGAATCCGGGCTTCAGGCCCTGCCTCAGGTCCAGGGCGGAGGCATGCAGTCTTACATGGGCACTGAATTAAAAAAGGTTTTTAATGTCGCCTTTACCGAAGCCGAGAAGATGCACGACGATTACGTCAGCACCGAGCATCTTCTGCTGGCTATCCTGGCCGTGAAGGACAACCCGGCGGCTAAAATACTCCTCGGCCAGGGCGTGACCCGGGACAAGGTCTTCCAGGGGCTGGTGGACATCCGGGGGGCCCAGCGCGTGACCGACCCCAACCCGGAGGACAAGTATCAGGCCTTGGAAAAATTTGCTCGTGATTTAACAGAGTTAGCCCGTCAAGGCAAGCTCGACCCGGTCATCGGCCGCGACGATGAAGCCAGGCGGGCCATTCAGATACTCTCCCGGCGCACCAAGAACAACCCGGTCCTGATCGGCGAGCCTGGCGTGGGTAAGACGGCCATTGTCGAGGGGCTGGCCCAGCGGATTGCCAACGGCGATGTGCCCGAAAGCCTGAAGGACAAGCGGGTGGTGGCTCTGGATATCGGCGCCCTGGTGGCCGGGGCCAAGTACCGGGGTGAGTTCGAAGACCGGCTCAAGGCTGTGCTCAAGGAGATCGAGAACGCCTCCGGCGAGATCATCCTTTTTATTGATGAGATGCACACCCTGGTCGGCGCAGGCGCGGCTGAAGGGGCGGTGGACGCCTCGAACATGCTCAAGCCGGCCCTGGCCAGAGGCGAATTGAGATGTATCGGGGCCACGACTATCAATGAATACCGCAAGCGTATTGAGAAGGATCCGGCCTTGGAAAGGCGTTTTGCCCCAGTACTGGTGACCGAACCCACGGTCGAGGACACCATCAGCATCCTCAGGGGTCTCAAGGAACGCTACGAGGTGCATCACGGGGTACGCATCAAGGACAGCGCCCTGGTTGCGGCGGCCACCCTTTCGGCGCGCTATATCACCGACCGTTGGCTGCCTGACAAGGCCATTGATCTGGTTGACGAGGCGGCGGCCCACCTCAGGATCGAGATTGACAGCCTTCCGGCTGAGATTGACGAGGTCGAACGCAAGATCATCCAGTTAGAGATCGAACGTGAGGCTTTGAAGAAGGAAAAGGACGAGGCGTCCAGGGAACGGCTGGCCGGGATCGAGCAGGAGCTGGCTGAGTTGAAGGAGGAGTCTGCGGCGCTTAAGTCCCAGTGGCAGGCTGAAAAAGCGACCATCAGCGATTTGAGTTCCATTAAAGAACGGATCGAGCAAGCTAGAGTCGAGGCTGAGGCTGCGCAGCGCGCTGGCGACCTGACCAGATCGGCGGAGTTGATTTACGGCCGCATCCCGGAGCTGCAGGCCCAGTTAGCCGAGGCCAACAAGCAGCTTGAGGAGATGCAGGAGCATAAGCGCATGCTCAAAGAGGAGGTGGACGCCGACGATGTGGCCGAGATAGTGGCAAAATGGACCAATATCCCGGTCTCAAGGCTCATGGAAGGCGAAAGGGAGAAGCTCCTGCATATGGAAGACCGGCTGAAACTTCGGGTGATAGGCCAGGATGAGCCGATCGAGGTCGTTTCCCGGGCCGTCCGCCGGGCTAGAGCCGGTATCCAGGACCCTGACCGGCCTATTGGATCCTTTATCTTTATGGGCCCCACCGGGGTGGGCAAGACAGAGCTGGCCCGCGCCCTGGCCGAGTTCATGTTCGACGACGAGCAGGCCATGGTTCGCATTGATATGTCGGAGTATATGGAGAAGCATTCTGTGGCCAGGCTTATCGGCGCACCGCCGGGATATGTCGGGTATGAGGAAGGCGGCCACCTGACCGAAGCGGTCCGCCGCAGGCCTTATTCGGTCATCCTGTTCGACGAGATTGAAAAGGCCCATCCCGATGTGTTTCACGTCCTGCTTCAGGTCCTGGACGACGGCCGCATGACCGACGGTCAGGGCCGGACAGTGGACTTCAAGAATACCATTATACTCATGACCTCAAATATTGGCTCCCAGTGGATCATGGATCTTGAGGGTCAGGATCATGAGGAGATGGAGCGGCGTGTCATGGAGGCCCTCCGGGCTCATTTCAAACCGGAATTCTTGAACCGTGTGGATGACATCATCATCTTCCACGCCCTGGATATGGAGCAGGTCAAAAAGATCGTAGATATACAGGTCAAGCTCCTGAACAGGAACCTCGTTGACCACAAGCTGCGCCTTTCCCTGGAAAACGGGGCCAAGGAATACCTGGCTCGCGAAGGCTTCGATCCGGTTTATGGCGCTCGTCCCTTGAAACGGGCCATTCAGCGCAATATTCAGGACGCGCTGGCTATGGCCATACTGGAAGACCGTTTCCAGGAAGGTGATATCGTGTCGGTCAAGACCGGCGAGCAAGGTCTGATTCTTGAACCCAGGCCTGAATAGGCCTGTTTACATAGCAGGGGGGAACTTTTTAAAAAGTTTCCCCCTGCACCCCCTCAAAAACTTCAATACTAAATAAGTTCATGATGACCAATCAAATCAAGACATTATTTCTTTTAACCGTGCTTACGGCCCTGATCATATTTTTTGGCAGTCTGTTTGGCGGGAGACAAGGCATGGTTATCGCTTTTATTTTAGCGATGGCCATAAACTTCGCCTCATACTGGTTTTCAGACAAAATCGTGCTGGCCATGTACCGGGCCCAGGAGATAACCCCGGCCGATGATCCAGAGCTTTACAGCCTGGTCAAGACGCTGTCCGACCGGGCCGGGCTGCCCATGCCCAGGCTTTTCCTTATCCCACAGGAATCGCCCAACGCCTTTGCCACCGGACGCAACCCGAACCACGCTGCCTTGGCTGTGACAGCGGGGCTCAGACGCCTCATGAGCCGGGATGAACTGGCCGGTGTCCTGGCCCACGAACTGGCTCACGTCAGGAACAGGGACATCCTCATCAGCTCCATCGCCGCCACCCTGGCCGGGGCGATTATGATCCTGGCCAGCATAGCGCGCTGGTCCGCCATCTTCGGTTTCGGCGGCGACGACGACGAGGGCGGCGGAAATATCTTTGTCATCCTGATCATGGCCGTTATCGCCCCGCTGGCCGCCATGCTGATTCAATTCGCCATTTCTCGTTCAAGAGAATATCTGGCCGACGCCACTGGCGCGCGCATTGCCGGACATCCGGAAGGCCTGGCCCGCGCCCTGACCCGCCTGGGGCAGGCCAGCGGCCGCCTGCCTCTGGAGGCCAACCCTGCCACGGCCCATATGTTCATCGTCAACCCCCTCTCGGGCCGGCGACTGGCCGGTCTCTTCTCCACCCATCCGCCGCTCGAAGAACGGGTCGCCCGCCTCAGGGCCATAGGTTAAACATATACTCGGGGCGCGTCCGGTTCGGTTCGAGCCTCATTTTTTAAGCCAACAGGATAATTAATCCTAATGGGCGCAAACCATGTTTTAGCTTGATCGAAGATGTAACACTTGAGATAATGATTTGTTACCTCATAGTGAAGGAACAACTTGAAATTATTACTCCCCGATAAGACCTTGATTTAACTAATGTTATTGAAAAAATAAAATATGTCTCTTCGATTAAAATCCTTCCGATTCGCTATCCTGGCAGTAATTCTGGCTGCGGTCTTCAGTTATGCCGGGTCCGCCTTGGCTGAGAGCTCCTCGCGTGAGACGCCGGTGGTCAAGGCGGTGCGGCTGGCCGGACCGGCGGTGGTCAATATCAATACCACCCAGATCGTGGATCAGCGCACCAACCCCTTCTGGCGGTTTGAAGGGGACGATTTTTTTAATCGTTTTTTCCGGGACTTTTTCGAAACCCCGGGATTGCGCCAGCGCGCCAGAACCTCCCTGGGTTCAGGGGTCATCATTGATGGCAAGCGGGGCTACATCCTGACCAACGAGCACGTCGTAGCCAGGGCCTCTGAAATCAAGGTCACCCTGGGAGACGAGCAGGAATTTACGGCTGAACTGGTCGGTTCCGATCCGGACTCGGACCTGGCCGTACTCCAGATTAAATCAAACAAGGAGCTGCCTTATCTAAAAATGGGCGATTCCTCGGATTTGATGATCGGCGAACAGGTCATCGCCATTGGCAACCCGTTTGGCTTAACGCACACTGTCACCACAGGGGTCATCAGCGCGCTGAACCGCCACATACGGACCAATGACCGCGTTTACAGGGATTTCATCCAGACCGACGCCTCGATCAATCCGGGCAACTCCGGCGGCCCGCTCTTAAATATCAATGGTGAGTTGGTCGGCATCAATACGGCCATCCACGTCCAGGCCCATGGCATCGGCTTCGCCATCCCCATCAATAAAGCCAAGAGGATCATCAAGTCTCTGATATCCTATGGACAAGTCCTGCCGGTCTGGCTGGGGCTGTCGCTCCAGGACCTGAACCAGCGTCTGGCCGCCTATTTCAAGACACCCAACCGCGAAGGCATACTCATTACTGGAATTGATCCAGATGGACCCGTGGCCGGTTCCGGTCTGGCCAGAGGAGACGTTATCGTGCGCATTGATCGGCAGCAGATCCGATCAATAGATGATTATGAGGACATCCTCAGATCTTACACTGATCAGGAAAAAATCAAGCTAACCGTCTATCGCCAGGGGCGGCCGCGTGAGTTCAGTTTCAAGGTCAAGACCTTTCCTCTTAAAAAAGCCATGAAGATCAGCTTTGACCGGTACGGGCTAAGCCTGAAAGACAAGGGACTTTCCAGGCAAAGAAGGAGCGGGCTGCCCATCGCCAGGGTCAGGCGCGATTCACCGGCCTCCCGGATCGGTCTCAGGCCCGGGGACATCGTCCACCAGATCAACGAGATCAGGATCAACAACCTGGATGACTACCTCAAGGCCATGGCCAAGTACCGCCTCCGCCACTCCCTGGGGATGGTGGTGCAGCGTGGCCGTTATGCCTACCACGTCACCCTGACCCCCTGATCAGGGTTTCTGAAAATCATATTGCTAGGTGGGTTAAACCGTCTCTTACGTTAAAAGTTGGATCATCCTCTATAGCTCTATCTTAATAACCCAGACCGCCCAGCCCAGGTTTTCGACCTCCCAGGTTTGATCCTCGATCATAATATCCAGAAGCCTGCACAGTTCGTCGTGGTCAGGGTTGTCTGCCCGAAGTTTAGCGATGGCTTTCCTTTCAGGTTCGATATAAGCCTGCCAGCCTTCGTCACCGTCGTCAATAATCTCGATCACCTGACCGACCTTCTCCATACAGGCCGTGGTCTCTTCCTTCATCATGAAAGGATTATCTATTTTTCTGCTGGCCCCTGGCTGGTAATATGGCTCACCAATAGCCAGGTGACCGCCCGGGGAAACTAGACCTGGCAGAACCTTTAAGGAGCCTTCCAATCCTTCCCAGATTGGAGAGGCCCCCAGCATGAGGACCGCGTCCCACCTGCTCTTGGTCTTGGCAGCGAACTGGGCGGCGTCAGCCGTGATAAAGTCGCAAAGATGATATAACCCTGAGACTTCGGCCCGGGACCATGCCTCACGCACGAACTCAGGCAGGATGTCTATGCCCACCAGATTGACCTGATACATTAGCACCAGAGGCAGGGAGACACCGGCCTTACCACAGGCCAGGTCCAGGATGCGCTGGCCGGGCTTGAGGTTCATGACCCGGCCCAGCTGGCGAACCGAAGCGGGTAGAAAAGGGTTCAGAATGGTCTTGTCACGCTGAAGTTCAATAAAATATGGAATCAACTCGGGCTTGATACCCACGCGGTCGGCCAGGTATTGATGAGCTTGTTTTTCGTTCATAGAGGCACCCCTTTTTTCAAGTATATCGGTAACATTCAAAGGGAGAGGTGTCAAGTCGGCGGACTTGATGACGCCAATGCGAGGATAACTTGAAAGTGACCAACAAGCAGGAAAACGGGCCTTTGGGAAATGGTTTTATGAGATTTGAATTTTTTTATTTCAAGTATCTGGGAAAAACTATATTATCGCTAATAATGAATTTCACATATTTCAATCCCAATTAGCGGTTGAGTATAACGCAGTGACCGGTGATTTAGGCGGTGAATCAGCATGTCAATGAAAGCCAGGTCTTTGATCCTTTTTTTTATCCTTTTGCCAGCAGTACTTATACCTGGCTTTTTCTCGGTCCGGGCCAAGGAGAAGGCCTCAAAGCCTGTTTCGGCTCGGGTGGAGAAGCCTATACCTGTGCAGGTGATGGAAATACACAACCAGAAACTGCCTCTGGTGGTGGAAGCCGTGGGCCGTCTCTATCCCAATCGGCAGGTGACTGTGACAGCAGAAGTTCCGGGCTTGATCACCAGCTATGCGGTTGATCAGGGGGACAGGGTCAGGGCCGGTCAGCTTCTGATCAAGATTGATCCTGTGGATTATAGGCTGGCTTATGAAGAGGCCGAGGCCAACCTGATTGCCGTCCAGGCAAGGTTATATGCCACAGCCAAGGCCTTTCAGCGGGCCAAGAAACTCCTGCCACGGAAGGTCATCTCTCCGGACAGTTACGAAAAAGCTGAGGCCGAATTCAAGTCGGCTCAGGCCCAGGAAGTCCGGGCCAAAATTGGAGTTAAGATCGCGAAACAAAGGTTGAAAAAAACCCGGCTGGCCGCCCCTTTTTCCAGCCTGGTGGCTACGCGTCATATTGAAGTCGGTCAGATGATTGGAATCGGAGTGCCATTGATGACCCTGGTGGACCTGAGCCGGGTGCGGGTCAAGGTTCATCTTGCCGAACGGGACTATGTCCATCTTGATCGGGAAGACCCGGTGCAGGTCAAGATCGAGGCTTACCCGGACCGCATGTTCAAAGGCCGGGTGGACCGAATCAGCATTACCGCCGATCCTGCGACCAATACCTTTGGTGTGGAGATCCTGGTTGAGAACCCTGACCTGACTCTGAAAGCAGGGTTATCCGCCCGGGTTTACCTCACGACTCAGGTCCTGAACGGCGTGATCCTCATCCCCCAGAGCGCGGTCCTGTATCGAGAAAAAGGGGCCGAGCTCTTTGTCCTGGATTCGGATCAGAAGGCGCAAAAGAGACGCGTCAAACTTGGATTGACCAGAGGCGATCTGGTCCAGGTTGTTGAAGGCCTAACCGTGGGCGATAAACTGGTGGTCAAAGGCCAGAACTACCTCAAATCCGGTTCCAGGGTCACTGTGACCGCATCGGGATTGAAATAGAACCAATGAATTTTATTCGCTTTATCATACGATACGGCCGTATCTTTACGCTGCTCTCTGTCATCCTCCCGGTAGTCGCGGGGGTGGTGGCCTACCAGAACCTGCCCAAGGAAGGGAATCCGGAAATAGCCGTGCCGGTGGCCATTGTCATCACCCCATATGTCGGGGCCTCCCCTAATGAAGTCGAAAGCCTGGTCACGAACCCGCTTGAAGAAGCGATCGCCGACATCTCGGACATCAAGGAGCTGAGTTCCTTTTCTGCTTCCGGGGCTTCAATCGTTGTCGTGCAGTTTGACGTGGACGCCGACGTGGAAGAGATGCTCCAGAAAGTCCGGGACAAGGTGAGCCGGGCCAGGAAGCTTCTGCCCAGCGGGATCGAGGAACCGGAGGTCCAGGAGATTAATTTCTCAGAGATACCGATCATGATCGTCTCGATCGTGGGTGACCTGGACCCCATCAGGATGAAGCGTCTGGCCGAGGACGTGGCGGAGGAATTTAAGCTGCTGCCCGAGGTCCTTGACACGGATGTGGTCGGCGGTTTGACCCGGGAGATTCAGATTTATCTAGACCCGGATCGCCTCAACCAGTATGGCCTGACCATTCTGGACGTGGCCAACGCCATTGGCAAGTCTGACATCTCCATTCCCGGCGGGCAGATCACGATTTCCAACCGGAAGTATGTCCTGCGCACCCTGACCGAGATCAAAGAGGTCTCGGCTTATGCCCGCGTTCCCCTGATCGAACGGGGCGATCGCGTCGTCTTTTTGGGTGACGTGGCTGAGATCGTGGACGGGCATGAGGAGGACATATCCTACTCCCGGGTCCAGGGCCAGTCCTCGGTCTCCATCGCGGTCAAGAAAAGACCGGGCACCAATATCCTTGAAACGGCGCAAAAAATTCGTGACAGGGTCAAGGAGCTGGAAAAGACGTTCCCGGTCGGCGTGTACTCGGTTGTAACCGCGGATCAGTCTAAATACATCAAGCAGGGTTTTAAGGCCATGACCAATTC
Source organism: Deltaproteobacteria bacterium (assembly GCA_019308995.1). NCBI lineage: Bacteria > Pseudomonadati > Myxococcota > Myxococcia > Deltaproteobacteria bacterium. The sequence continues at coordinate 18,991 of JAFDHD010000013.1, forward strand.
GGCCCTCTCGGGCCTGGTGGTCGTGATTATCGTGCTTTATTTTGCCTTGGGGCTTCGCAACTCGATCATCACCTCCCTCGCCATCCCGCTTTCCCTGTTAATCACCTTCATCCTCTTGAATATCTTCGGCCTGAGCAACAACGATATGGTCCGGTTCTCCCTGGTGCTGTGTATCGGTCTTCTGGTGGACAACGCCATCATCGTCGTGGAAAGCGCCTACTACCATTATCAACTGGGCAAGGACCGCCTGACCGCCGTTATTGACGGCGTCTCTGAGATCGCGCTTCCGGTCATCTCCGCCACCCTGACCACCATCGCCGCCTTCCTGCCCATGCTCCTCATGAGCGGCATGATGGGAAAGTTCATGGGCTTCATGCCCAAGACAGTGGCCATCGCCCTTTTTTCCTCCCTGATCGTGGCCCTTGTTTCCAATCCACTGATCCTGTCCCGCTTCATGAAACAGACCGTTAAAAAAGGGAAAGTGGTCCGGCCGGAGGAGGACCTCAAGCGCTTGAAGGCCTTCTATGTTCGCTTCGTGGTCCTGGCCTTAAATCACCGCCTCGCTGTGGTGCTGCTGGTGATCCTGGCCCTGGCCTCCGTAGCCGCCGTCTTCGGCTTAAAGATCATCAAGCTCGAAATGTTCCCTGAGGCGGACTTTGATTATATCTATATCACCATCAATACGCCTCCGGGAACAGAGGTGGATGTCACCGATAATATCGCCCGGCAGGTGGAAAAGATTGTCAATGAGCACGTCTCAGAAGCGGTGCGGGTCGTCTCCACCATCGGACACAGGGGACAGAGCGCCTTTGAATTCTCCTTTGGCGGAACCCAGTCCAATTTTGCCGAGATCACGGTCGAACTGCTGGACAGCAAGGAATTCAAACGGCTCTCAGACAAAGAAATCAAGCAGCGCCTCAGACCCATGCTGGACCCCATCGCCGGGGCCGATATACGATACAGGCCGATTCGATGGGGACCGCCGACCGGCAGTCCCATTAACCTCAAGATCTTTGGCAATAACCTGACCACCCTTCAACGGATCAGCACGGAGGTGAAAGAAATTCTGGCGCAGATACCCGGGGCGGTGGAGATAAAGGATGACTTCACAAATGCCGCTCCCGAGCTTAAAGTTGAGGTGGATCGAAGGGCGGCCGCCGCCCTGGCTGTACCCCTGACCGCGGTGTCCCAGAGCCTGCGGGGGGCCACGGCCGGGCTGAAGATAAAGGAGTTCCGGGACGAAGAGGATATTTCCAAAAAGTACGACCTCATGGTGAGGTTCTCCCCGGAGTCCAGGTCCAGCGTGGAGATGCTGGATAAAATCCGGGTTCGATCCCTGAGCGGGAACCTGGTGCCTCTGTCCAACTTCACCAGAGTGACCCAGGGGCCTGGCATAAACGTCCTGCGCCATATTGACCGCCAGCGGGTCGTGAGGATCACCGCCCAGAACCAGGATCGTTCCGCGGTGGAGATTACCCGGGACCTGCAGGCCAGGCTGGCTGGCTATAAACTGCCTTTTGGGTATTCTTTCTCATACGCCGGTGATATTACCGAAACCGAGGAGTCATTTGCCAGCCTCAGGCTGGCCTATATAGTGGCCTTTATCATTATCCTGACCATCCTGGTGGCCCAGTTCAATTCCTTCTTTCAACCCTTTGCCATTATGGTCGCCCTGCCTCTTTCCATAGTCGGGGCCGTGGTCGGGCTCCTGGTTACAGGTAACAACTTTTCGATCATGAGTTTTATCGGCCTGGTCGGCCTGACCGGAATCGTGGTCAATGACTCCATCATCCTGGTGGACCGCACGAACCGCAAGCGCCGGGAAGGCAATGGTGTGTATGAGGCTATCATGACCGCCGGTCAGGATCGCCTGCGGCCCATTATCTCCACAACCCTGACCACCATGGGCGGGCTGGCCACTCTGACCATTACGGACAAAATGTGGGAAGGCCTGGGCGTGGTCATCATTTTTGGCATCGCCTTTGCCACTCTCCTGACCCTGGTGGTGGTCCCGGTCATGTACACGCTTTTTGACGGCTTTGGTTATCACATGGCCTCTGCCTTCAGAGGGCCGCGCTGGCGGGAAGCTCCTGCTGGCCGGACCTTCTTTCTGTCGCGCCGCCGGTGGTCGCGGACCAAGGCCGGTTTCATTCTCCTTGTCCAGGTCGCGGTGTTGGCGGCCGGCTTCTTTTATGCGTTTCCCTGGTTCGTGGAGAAATACCAGGCTGAGGTTATCCAGGCCCCAACCCTGCTCAAGCTGGTTCTCGAAGCCGCGGTCGTTTACGTCACCCTGAGCCTTGAGGCCGCGGGTCTTGTTCTGGTCCTTCTGACTCCAACCTGGCTGGGCCTGCTCTATCTCATGTGGCTGAGGAGCAGCGAAGGGTACTACGTTGAGATCACTCCTGAAGGCATGACCGTGACTTCGCCCGTGGAGAAGCTGTTCCTGCCTCGCGACAGAATAAAAAAAGTACGGTATTCTCACCTCACCGGCCGACTGATCGTTAAGGCCGGCCCCAGGCGATTCCGGTTCAGGGACGTGGTCGAAGCGCAGCCTATTCTGGACAGGGTTCCTCTTTGGTCCTGGCTCAACTTGTCAAAACCCAGCCGCCGACAGGTGCGAGAAGGGCTGAAGACCCTGCGCCTGGCCCTGGAAGGCGTTATGGTTGCTGGACAGCCTGGCAAAGCGATGAGCTCGAACTGAGAATGAGGCTAGCCGGTCGCTCTTCCTGCTAACCTCCGAGGCTGGTGAACATCTGGCGACTTTGGACCAGCGCCCGCGTTGCACCAGGATTAATTTATCATTTGAAAAAACCCGAAAAAGAGCAGGGTGCATAACAGGAATACCGCGGCCGGGCCTGCCAGAAGATTATAGCATTTGAGCATGTTCGCATTGAAGTAGTCCCGGGTCACCAGGAAGCAGAGGTGGACCGGCGAAAGCATCATACCCATGAATCCGAAGGCATAGGCCAGAAAGGCATGGGCCATGTAGTCCATCCCCTGGTAATGGGCCAGCAAAGGCACGATCAGGGGAAAGGAGGCGCCGACAAACCCGATAGAGATGCCGGTGATGAACCCGGACAAAAAGGGCATGAGCAGGACGACCAGCAGGGGCGGGATGCCGTATTGAATCATCTCGGCGTGAATCTGATCCACGGCCCGGCTTTCGACCAGCACCCCTTTAAAGGCCATGATGCCCAGGATGAGAAAGAGCATGGGCGGGATGGACCGGTTCATAACGGCCCTCAGTACCTGGCCGGCCGGGATGCGGTTCTGACCGATGACCCAGGCCAGGCCGAGGACCAGGCCGAGGAAAACCGAGGTCAGGGGAGGCAGGTGCAGGCCGGTGCTCAGTTCTATGAGGGCCACCCCTGGAACAGCCAGTACCACCAGAAGAATCGGGGAAACTTCTTTCAGAAATACCCGCCAGGCGTTTGAATTATCGTTCCTTTTCCGGCCGGAAGGGTTGACTTTGGGTATGCGCCGCAGGAGGAAAATGAATCCGGCGCCGATGGCGAACAAGGTCAGGGGAGATTGAAACATAATAAACCGCCAGGTCTGAACCTCCAGCAGGCCGACGGCCAGAATTACGCCCGGATAAAGGGGCCACCAGTATTCCCAGATATGACGGAACCAGTAGTTGATAGCTGTCTTCAGATTGGCGTCCAGTTCAGACTCCTGGCTGACGGCCTGGACCATGGGTGCGGAAAACAGCGCACCGCCGGGCATGGGTAAGAGGCCAATCATGGCCGGCATGACGGCCGTCACAATTCTAGCATTGTGAGTGACTTTCGTAAAGCTGGTGACCATACGGTCCAGCTGGCCGGAGTCGCTCATGAGCCGGCTCAGCACCAGGATGAGGGCCACGATCATAAGCAGGGAGAAGACCATGGAGTTTGCCAGGCTTTTTAGTACGGTCGTCAGAATGACTGATGGCCAAAGGTCCATAAGCAGTCCCAGGACCACGCCCCCCAGGAAGAGACCCAGGCTCAGGTGAATCTTGAGCCGATGAGTGGCCAGGATCAGACCGAAGGCCAGAGAGACCTTGACGAGTGCGGGAAGGTCACTGAAAATCAGCATGGCCGATACTAAAGTTTCGATCTAATATATGTCAAGAGGATATCGGTTGATTTGGTGGTGATTATCCTTGAATTTTTCTTTTTTTTCTGCTAGCGTGAGATTATTAATCTTGGAGCTTACTTCGGCCGACTTAGATAGTGATACTGTCCAATTTTTATGGAGTCAGGTGCCATGTTAATTGATCCATTATTAGGAGTTTTTTCCAATGACCTAGCCGTTGATCTGGGCACAGCCAATACCCTGGTTTACGTCAAAGGTAGGGGTATTGTCCTGTGTGAGCCTTCAGTTGTAGCCGTACGGAATGACGCCCGGGGCGGGAAAAGGGTCTTGGCCGTGGGGACAGAGGCCAAGAAGATGGTTGGTCGAACACCGGGCAACATCGTCGCCATTCGTCCCATCAAGGACGGGGTTATCGCTGATTTCGAGATCACCGAGGCCATGCTCAGACACTTTATTCGTATGGTTCACAACCGGCGCACCCTGGTCCGGCCGCGGGTTATCGTCTGTGTCCCTTCCGGTATCACTCAGGTGGAAAAAAGGGCGGTGCGGGAATCGGCTGAATCGGCCGGAGCGAGAGAGGTTTATCTTATCGAGGAGCCCATGGCCGCGGCTATCGGCGCCGGCCTCCCGGTTACAGAGGCCACCTCGAATATGATCGTTGACATCGGCGGCGGCACGACCGAGGTTGCGGTTATTTCCTTGGCAGGCATCGTCTTCTCAAAGTCCGTCCGGGTCGGGGGCGATAAAATGGACGAGGCCATCATCCAGCATATAAAACGCCAATATAACCTTCTCATTGGCGAACGCTCGGCTGAAAGGATCAAGATGACCATTGGAGTGGCCTATCCAGGCAAGGAAGTCGCGACCTACGACGTTAAGGGCCGTGACCTGGTCAGCGGCATTCCCAAGACGATCACCATTGATTCAGAGGAGGTCCGCAAGTCTATCACCGAGCAAATTGATACCATCGTCGAGGTCGTACGTATTGCCTTGGAGCAGACCCCGCCCGAGCTGGCGGCTGATATTGTAGATAAGGGTATCGTTCTGACCGGAGGTGTAGCCTTGCTCGGGAATCTAGACGTGCTTCTGCGTGAACAGACCGACCTGCCGATTACAATCACCGAAGATCCCCTCTCGACCGTGGTCCTGGGCTCGGGCAAGGCCCTGGATAATCTGGCCATCCTCAAGGAGGTTATGGTCAAATAAGAAATCCCGGCTGTCTTTCCTGAAGCTGGCGTAAATCGGAAGGCGTTGAGTCTTGTTTTATGTCACGGTTTTGGCGTCCGATTCTCCTGATAACCCTTCTCGTGCTTTTTTTGTCCATTTTCATTCGCTGGGCTGGAGGGCAGAAGAACGTTTTCCAGCCAAGAAGCCTGACCCTGGAGCTAGTCGCGACGTTCCAAAGCATGGTGAGCGTGTCTGCTTCGGCTGTTGAAAATTTCTGGCGAGACTATTTCTATCTCATCAACGCTCAGGAAGAGAATCAGAAACTGCATCAGACCGTGGATCGGCTTCGAGCTCAGATCAACCGCCTTAGAGAGGCCGGTCTGGCCAACCGGCGCCTGAAGCATCTGCTGAATTTCCAGACCTCTCACAACCTGCCGGTGGTCGGGGGGCAGGTCGTGGCGTGGGACCCCAAGGCCTGGTTCAAGACAATCGTCATTGACCGCGGGGAAGCGGATGGGCTGAAGATTAGCATGCCGGTGGTTGCTGATGCAGGGATCGTAGGCCGAATCGTGGGGCTGTCCCCGCATTACGCCAAGGTTCTGCTTTTGATAGACTACAACAGCTCTATAGACACCCTGGTTCAGCGCACGCGCGTGCGGGGCGTCCTTACCGGAAAGTCGGCCAGGATCTGCGAGCTCAAGTATGTGCTCAAGCATGATGATCTGAAAAAAGGCGACGTCCTGATTACTTCAGGTCTGGGGGGCGTTTTCCCCAAAGGTCTGAAGCTGGGGACGGTTACCCGGGTCAGAAAGATGAATCATGGTTTATTTCTGGAGGTTGATGTGGCCCCGGCCGTGGATTTTGACAAGCTGGAAGAGGTAATTGTCATCCTCAAGGAGGATCGCCTGCTTTAATGGAAACACGGGTTCGTGCTCCATCCATCCCTTTGAAAGAGGCCCTGGTTTATCTCTTATTGGGCCTTGCTTTCCTGATTTGCGAAACCACGGTCTGGACCTGGTTGGACCCTGGTCACTTTAGACCCAACCTGCTTCTGATTCTCATCGTTTATTTAGGCATAGCCGTCCCTCTGGCCGCCGGTTTGATCCTGAGCCTGTGTTTTGGGTTTTTAACGGATGCCGCTTCGGGCGGGCCTGCCGGCTTATTTACCATCATCTACCTTTCAATCTTCGCCCTGGCCGTTCTGATTCGCCAGAAGCTGGATCCGGCCGCGGCCCTGTATCAGATGCTGATCATCTTCCTTTTTGCTCTTCTGGCTGAGATTATGGCCTGGAGCATTCTCTCCCTTTACGGCTGGCCGCTCGATGTCATCCTTGCCTCTTCAAGTACCCTGTTTCTGGCGGCTCAAGCGATATCGGTCCTGGTCACGGCCTTGGTCAGCCCGATCTTCTTTAGGTTTTTTGAACTGATCAAATTTACATACGAACAGCAAGCAGGGGAAGAGGTGTGAGCACTTCAAGGAGTCCGTTTTCCGAGGAACCGGAAGACTTCAAATCCCGCCCCGTCCAGTTGACCTTTGTCCTCTTTCTTCTTTTTTTATTCCTTTTGATCCGGTTATGGTACCTGCAGGTCATTAAAGGCCCTGAGTTTCGGATGCTGTCCGAAAGTAACCGCACACGGGTTCAGGATATCCTCCCGACCCGCGGTTTGATTCTGGACCGTCACGGTCAGATTCTGGTGGACAACCATCCGGCCTTTGACCTGGCGGTCGTTCGGGAGGATGTGCCTGATTTTGATTCCTTGAGCACCCGGCTGATCCGTCTTTTAAAACTGCCTCCGGAGGAGCTCCAGGAGAGCTTTGACGCCGCCCGGTCTCAGCCGGCGTTCAAACCGGCTCAAATTCGATCAGACCTGAGCAGGTTTGAACTGGTGGCCCTGGAAACCCACCGCTATGAGCTGCCCGGGATCGTCATCCAGGTCAAACCCCGGCGTAAATACCTGCACGAGGGGCTGGCGGCTCATGTGATCGGCTACCTGGGTGAGGTGAATCCGGACCAGTTAAAGCTGAAAAAATATCGAATTTACCGCATGGGAGACCTCATCGGACAGTACGGCCTTGAGAAGGAACATGAAAAATTTCTCAATGGCAAACGAGGCTGGCGCCTGGTCGAAGTGGCTGCCTCCGGCCGGGTGCTCAAGGTCATCAAACAGGTCCGGCCCGTTCCAGGCCATAATCTCTATCTGACCCTGGACTCCCGGTTGCAGCACGCGGCCGAGCAGGCCCTGCAAGGCAAAGCCGGAGCGATCGTCGCCCTGGACCCCCGTACGGGCGAAATCATGGCCATGGCCTCCTGCCCAACCTTTTCTCAGGAGGATTTCGTCCGGGGAATCACTCCCCAAAAATGGCAAGAACTGGTGAACAATCCCTTGCATCCGCTCGAGAATCGAGCCATCAGCGGGCAGTACATGCCAGGCTCAACCTTTAAAATCGTGGCGGCCGCGGCAGCCCTGGAAGAAGGGATTATAACCCCCGAAACAACGGTGACCTGCACCGGCGGCTACCCCTTTGGCAACCGGGTCTTCCGCTGCTGGCGCAAGGGAGGTCACGGCCGGGTGGCACTGCACCGAGCCCTGGTTGAATCCTGTGACGTCTATTTTTACAATATCGGCCGCCACATAGCCATTGACCGGCTGGCTTATTATTCCAGGGCCCTGGGTCTGGGGCAGAGAACCGATGTTGGCCTGCGCAATGAAAAGCCCGGCCTGGTCCCAACCAGGGCCTGGAAGAAGAAACGCTTTCAGACCCCCTGGTATCAGGGAGAAAATCTTTCGGTAATCATTGGGCAGGGCTATAATCTCGTTACACCCCTGCAAATGGCACGGCTGGTGGCTGCCATGGTCAACGGCGGCATCCTTTACCGGCCATATTTGGTCAAACGAATCACAGATGCCGAGAACAGGGTCATTAAAATCTTTGCCCCAGAGGTTGTTCGGCGCCTGGATTTCAAGCCTGAAACCCTGGCCCTGATCAAGAAGGCCCTTTGCGGAGTGGTAAACGAGCCTCGAGGCACTGGAAGACGGGCACGGTTAAAAAATATAACCGTTGGAGGCAAGACCGGCACCTCCCAGGTGGTGGCCATGGGCAACTCCAGGGTCAAGGAGAAGGACCTGCCTTATGAACATCGCGATCACGCCTGGTTTGTCGCTTTCGCCCCGGTCAAAGAGCCGAGGATTGTCCTAGTCGTAATCGCCGAACACAGCGGTCACGGCGGTTCAGCCGCCGCCCCGCTGGCTAATAAGGTCCTGGAAGTCTTTTTCTCCAAGAAGGCGAAGGAGCAGATAATCGCCGACAGCAAGCCGCCTGGGCGGTGAGAGTGTTAAGAGCAATGCCGTGGTCTTGCGGTTCCTGTAAGGATATAAAGTCATGATGTTTGACCGGCGTCTCATTCAGAACTTTGACTGGATACTTCTCTGCCTGGTCTTGATCCTGGCCGGATTGGGCATCCTGAATCTTTACAGCGCTTCTTCCGGGTTCAAGATCGGCGGCGTGCCGATTTACCTCAAGCAGATTTACTGGCTGTCCCTGGGGATCCCGGCTCTCCTGGTCATGCTCATCTTCGATTACCATCAATTGGAGCGAGCGGCCTACCTGCTTTTCGCCCTCGGCCTTGTCTTGCTGATCCTGGTTTTATTTTCCGGTCGGGCCGTTTCGGGTGCCCAGCGCTGGCTGGACCTGGGGGTTTTTTCCTTCCAACCATCGGAACTGGTAAAGCTTTTCGTGCTGGCAGCCCTGGCGCGCTACTTTTCCCGGCGAGATTATCCGGAAGGCCTGAGACTGAGGGACCTGGCCGTGCCCATGCTCCTGGCCGGACTGCCTTTTTTGCTTATCTTGAAACAGCCGGATCTGGGAACCGCCCTGCATCTGGCTATTGTCTGCTTATCGGTGATTCTTTTCTTGAGGGTGCGCTGGGATGCCCTGCTGATATTATCCTCCGGCGTGGCCGCGGCCCTGCCGTTTATCTGGTCGCTTCTTAAGGCCTATCAAAAACAGAGAATCATGACTTTCCTCAACCCGGCCAAAGACCCTCAGGGAGCCGGGTATCATATTATTCAATCCAAGATTGCGGTTGGTTCTGGTCAGACCTGGGGTAAGGGTTTCATGAAAGGCACGCAAAGCCATCTGCGCTTTCTGCCCGAGCAGCACACGGACTTTGCCTTTTCGGTTTTTGCTGAAGAATGGGGATTTGTGGGCGCTTTTGTCCTTCTGGGCCTGTTTTTCCTTTTTATGATATGGGGGCTTCGGATTGTGAGCCGGTCTCAGGACCGATTCGGGGCCCTGCTCGGCGTGAGCCTGGTGCTCCTTATCTTCTGGCAGGTTTTTTTCAACCTCTGCATGGTCATTGGGTTAATGCCGGTCGTAGGCATCCCCCTGCCATTCATCAGCTACGGGGGTTCCTCCCTGGTAACCATCTTCATCGCCATCGGTCTGCTTCTAAACATCAGTATGCGCCGGTTCATGTTCCAGAAATGACCTTGCCTCCTTTTTCAGAACATGTGAAATTTTTCTTGTTTATACATGATTTGTATGGTAAGTTTTCAGCCTGTTGACTAAATCTCTGTCCCCGGCGGATGATTAGGAGGTCAGACCGTGAGAAGAAAAGGTGCGCTCCGAAGCCTGACATCTGGCAAGGATATCAGCGCTTTTATAGGTTTGGGCACTGAGTTTCAAGGCCAGCTTACCTTTGAGGGCGTGATTCGTCTTGATGGACGGTTTTCCGGTGAAATACATTCCAGTGGCACCCTGATTATAGGCGAGACAGCCCATGTGAATGCGGAAATCAATGTGGAGACCGTTATCGTCAGCGGTGAAGTCCATGGCAATATCAAGGCGAGAAATCGGGTTGAGTTCCATGCCCCGGCCAAGTTCTATGGCAATATTGTCTCCTCGGTCCTGACCATTGATGAAGGCGTGGTCTTTGAAGGGAATTGTGAGATGGCCGAGGTGATCGAAGGTGAGGGTGTGGACAAGACCATTACCCTGATCAGTAAAGAAGGAGAGAGCCAAGCTGATCATGAATTGATTTGAGGTTCTCGCCATCCAACCACCCGTTTCGGGTTCCTGCAGGCGAATCGCCTTTCAGCCTGAAAAATTTTTAAAATTGACATCATTTGGTAAATAAGGTAAAAGACACGAGACAAACCGCGGGGTATCAGGACGCGGCTTTGTAATAAGAACCACGGACACAAGATATCATCCCCAGAGAAAAATTTTTATCGTAAAGACAATCAGTTAGAGGACAAGCCGGCCATGATCGAGATCAATGCTTCACTATTCATTCAGGTGGTCAATTTCCTGCTGATGCTCCTCGTTCTTAACTACCTGCTCTATAGGCCGATTCAGGGGGTACTCAGACAGCGCCGGGAAAAGATTGATGGTTTTGAGTCAGACATCGAACGGTTGATCGAAAAGGCCGAAAATCGGCAGATCGAGATTGAAGCGCGAATTGATGAGGCCAGGCAGGAAGGCTTCAGCAAAAAAGAAGAAGTAAAAGGGCAGGGTTTGGAGGAGGAGAAGCGCGTCCTCGACGAGGCCAATACCCGGGCTGAGGAAGCGCTGCACAAGATCAGGGAGCAGATTTCTGAGGAGATCGTTGTGGCCCGGGAGGCTCTTAAGGCTGACCTTGAGGCCTTTTCGGCCGACCTAGCCCAAAAGATCCTCGGAAGGAGCCTCTCATGAGCAGTTTTAGAATCTTCAGCCGTTACGCCCTTTTTCTAGTTCTTATCCTGACCCTGGCGCTCTGTTTTTTCGGCCCGTCTGTGAGCCGGGTTATGGCCGGAGAAGCAGGGTCTGGTGAGCAAGAGGCCGCAGCAGAAGCGCACGAGGAAGAACACGAGGGAGTGACCGCGGACAAGGTCTGGGATCTTGTATTTCGAATTATGAACTTCGTGGCGCTGGCGGCAATCCTGGTGTTTGTGCTCCGGAAACCCGCCGGTCAGTTCTTTCGCAATCGCCGTGAAGAGATAGCCAGAACCCTGTCGGACCTGGAACTCAAAAAGGCCGAAACCGAAGAACAGTATCTGAAGCTGGAGAGCAAGCTGAGTGAGCTTGATAAAGAGCGGGAAGCCGTGGTCGCTGAATACATTATGGAAGGCGAGAAGGAGAAGGAGAAGATCATTGCTACTGCTCAGGAAGTCGCTTCCCGGATCCAGCAACAGGCTCAGATTGCCATTCAGCAGGAAATCCAGAAAGTCAAAGCGGACCTCAAGCGCGAGATCGCTGAAATCGCTGCCACCCAGGCTGAGGATCTGATTAAGAATAATATTGATGAGAAAGACCAGGAACGTCTGGTGGAAGAATATCTTGAGAAGGTGGTGCCCAATTGATCAGCCAGACTGTAGCGCGACGGTATGCCAAAGCCTTGCTGGCCATTGGCCGGGAGGACCAGAATTTTGAACGGTACGGTGAGGAATTATCCGGTTTTGCCCGGCTCATGACCAGGCGGGACTTGGCGGAAGCGCTGACGAACCCCCTTTACCCATATGACAGCCGCCGTCAGATCCTGGATTTGATCCTGGAAAAGATGAGTTTGTCCCAGGTGGTTCAAAACCTCGTGGGATTGCTTATGGACAAAGGCCGTATCAATCATGTTGAAGCCATTAGTAGTTACTATCAGCGGCTGGTTGATGAGGTCAACAATGTAGAACGGGCGACAATCGTTACGGCGACCTCCCTTCCGGAGGCCATCCACGGACAGGTTAAAACGATCCTGGAGGAGATGACAGGCAAGACGATCCTGCTTGAGGTCGAACAGGACGCGGAGATTATCGGCGGGATCGTGGCCTACGTTGGGGATCTGACCCTGGATGGCAGCGTCAGAACGCAACTTGAAAATCTTAAAGAATCTTTGATCAAGGGGTAAACTCCTATGGAAATCAAGGCAGAAGAAATCAGTGCAATCATAAAAGGACAGATTCAGGATTATGAAAAAAAGATAGAGATTTCTGAAACCGGGACCGTCCTTTCCGTGGGTGATGGCGTAGCCAAGGTCTACGGTGTGGAAAAAGCCATGGTCATGGAACTCCTGGAGTTCCCGGGGGAACTGTACGGCATGGTTCTCAACCTCGAGGAGGATAATGTCGGTGTGGCCGTTCTCGGCGACGTCGAGCACGTAAAGGAAGGCGACATTGTCAAGCGCACCGGCCGCATCGCGCAAATCTCAGTCGGGGATGCCATGCTGGGCCGCGTGGTTGATCCGGTTGGCAATCCGCTGGATGGCAAAGGCCCTATCGAGGCGACCGAATACCGCCGTATCGAGATCATTGCCCCCGGCGTGGTGGCCCGACAGCCGGTTAAAGAACCCCTGTATACAGGGCTCAAGGCCGTTGATTCCATGACCCCCATCGGCCGCGGGCAGCGGGAATTGATCATCGGCGATCGCCAGATCGGGAAAACGGCCATCTGTGTGGACGCCATCATCAACCAGAAAGGGCAGGATGTCATCTGTATCTATGTGGCGGTGGGCCAGAAGAAGTCCACGGTCGCCCAGGTCGTGGACACCTTGCGCCGGTACGGGGCCATGGATTACACCGTCGTTATTTCGGCCTGCGCCTCAGACCCGGCCACGATGCAGTATATTGCGCCTTATGCCGGCTGCTCCATCGGTGAGTATTACCGGGACAAGGATCAGCACGCCTTGATTATTTATGACGATCTCTCCAAGCAGGCCGCTGCTTACCGTCAGGTTTCACTCCTCCTGCGGCGGCCGCCGGGACGCGAGGCTTACCCCGGTGATATTTTTTACAACCATTCCCGTCTCCTGGAACGCGCCGCCAAACTCAACGATGAACTTGGCGGCGGCTCCCTCACCGCCCTGCCAGTCATTGAGACTCAGGCTGGAGACGTCTCGGCCTATATCCCGACCAATGTTATCTCCATTACCGATGGGCAGATTTACCTCGAACCTCCCTTATTCTTTTCCGGAGTGCGGCCGGCCATCAATGTCGGTATTTCAGTCTCACGCGTCGGCGGCGCGGCCCAGATCAAGGCCATGAGGCAGGTCGCTGGCAGTCTGCGTCTTGATATGGCCCAGTTCAGGGATCTGGAAGCCTTTGCACAATTCGGTTCCGATCTGGACAAAGCCACACAGGCCCAGCTTGAGCGTGGCAAACGCCTGGTTGAAATCCTGAAACAGCCTCAGTATCAGCCCATGCCGGTTGAAAAGCAGGTGACTATTATCTATGCAGGCACCCGGGGCTTTACGGACAAATACCCGGCTGAGGACGTCGCCGCGTACGAGCAGCAGCTGCTCGAATTCATCGAAGCAAAGTATCCTCAAATTTACACGGAAATCAATGAAAAGCAGGAAATCAGTGAAGAACTGGACGCCACCATAGAGAAGGCGCTGACCGAGTTCGATGACGTCTTCCAGGTAGCATAACCCATGGCCACGCTAAAGGATATTCAACGAAAGATTTCAGCGGTCAAGAAGACCGAACAGATCACCCGGGCCATGAATATGGTCGCGGCAGCCAGGCTTAGGACGGCCCAGATACGTATAGTAAATTTCCGTCCTTATGCAGCCAAGTTTGCCGAGCTTATGGCCAATCTGGCCGCCGGGATAGAGCCGGAGGTCCATCCCTACCTGATTCAGCCCGAGGAGGTGAAAAAGGTCGAGCTAGCGGCCTTTTCTTCAGATCGTGGCCTGTGCGGCAGCTTTAACACCAATATCATCGCCGGTATCGAACGGGTCCTTCAGGAGCGCCAGAGCGAGGGCATTGAGGTCTCTCTGACACTGGTCGGCCGCAAGATTAATGACTACTTCAGGCGTCGTTCGGTTCATATCAGGGCCAGTCATCCTGAGGTCATGAACTCCTATGATTATTCGACTGCCCTTCAGATTGCCCGCGACGTATCGGACAATTTTCTTCTGGGTGAGGTTGATGAGGTCTGGATCTATTATACCCGCTTCATTAACATGACGCAGCAAGTGCTCACCCTGGTGAAGCTTCTCCCTGTTTCACCGGCCGAGGAGGAAGAAGCGGGCGCGGCCGCTGAAGTTGGTGAGTATTTATGTGAGCCCAGTGCCGAGGCGATTTTGGTGGACCTGCTTCCCCGAAGTTTCATCATCCAGTTTTATAACGCCATGCTCGAGACGTCGGCTAGTGAGCATGCCGCGCGGATGATGGCCATGGACAACGCAACCAATAACTGTAAGGAAATAATCGAAGACCTGACCATGGTTTACAACAAGGCGCGGCAGGCCGAAATCACGGCGGAGCTGATGGACATCATCGGTGGCGCGGAGGCCTTAAAGGGTTAACTTTGAATTTTGTTTCGACCAGAGGAGGTCTAGAGTAATATGAACAAAGGCAAGATTATTCAGGTCATCGGGCCTGTCGTTGATGTGGAATTCAAGGACGGCGAGCTGCCAGCTATTTTAACCGCCCTCAAGATTTCCAATCCGGTAATAGACGACATAGAAGGCAACCTGGTTGTCGAGGTGGCCCAGCATTTGGGCGATAATGTGGTTCGCTGTATCGCTATGGACACCACCGACGGCCTGGTTCGCGGCATGGAAGTCATAGATACCGAACAGCCGATTATCATGCCTGTGGGCGAGGAAACCTTAGGCCGCATACTTAATGTGGTCGGCCGGCCCGTTGACGGACTTGGCCCGGTTGAGGCAAAGGAGTTCAGCCCCATTCATCGTTCGGCCCCGAAATTTACCGACCTGGATACTGAGGTCAGGGTCCTGGAAACCGGCGTGAAGGTTATTGACCTTCTCGTCCCCTTCCCTCGCGGCGGTAAGATGGGCATGTTCGGCGGCGCCGGCGTGGGCAAGACCGTAGTCATGATGGAAATGATCCATAACATCGCCATGGAACACGGTGGCATCTCGGTTTTCGCCGGGGTAGGCGAACGAACCCGCGAAGGAAACGACCTTTATCTCGAGATGAAGGAATCAGGCGTTCTGCCTAGGGCGGCCTTGATATACGGACAGATGACCGAACCGCCCGGGGCTCGCGCCCGCGTGGCCCTCTCGGCTCTGACTTCAGCGGAATACTTCAGGGATGAGCAAGGCCAAGACGTGCTTCTATTCATTGACAACATCTTCCGGTTCACTCAGGCCGGTTCCGAGGTTTCGTCCCTGTTAGGCCGCATGCCTTCTGCGGTTGGCTATCAGCCCACCCTGGGAACAGACCTCGGTGAGCTTCAGGAGCGCATCACCTCCACAAACAAGGGTTCCATTACCTCGGTTCAGTGTGTTTACGTCCCGGCTGACGACCTGACCGACCCGGCTCCAGCCACCACCTTCGCCCACCTGGATGGCACTGTGGTCCTCTCCCGCCAGATCGTGGAGCAGGGTATCTATCCGGCGGTTGATCCACTGGAGTCGAGTTCACGTATTCTGGACGCCCAATACATCGGCGATGAGCATTACCAGGTGGCCAGGGAAATACAGCAAATACTGCAGAAGTACAAAGACCTCCAGGACATTATCGCCATCCTGGGCATGGACGAGCTTTCCGAAGACGACAAGCTGGTAGTAGCCCGGGCTCGCAGGATTCAGCGCTTCCTCTCTCAACCCTTCTTCGTGGCCTCGCAATTTACAGGCATTGAAGGGAAGTTCGTTAAAATTGAAGATACGATCCGTGGTTTCAAGGAGATTGTTGAAGGCAAGTACGACGACATACCTGAGCAGGCCTTTTACATGGTCGGCTCTATTGAAGAAGCAGTGGAAAAGGCCAAACAAATAGCCGCGGTTTAAGTCTTAGTACAAGGAAAAAATATGGCCGAACAGATAAAACTGGAAGTAGTTACCCCGGACAGTATGGTCCTCAGCGAGGATGTGGATATCGTAGTCGCCACTGCGACCGAAGGCGAATTTGGCGTGCTGCCCGGTCATATTCCTTTTCTGACCACCTTGCAGCCCGGGGAACTCAGGTACCGTCAGGGGACGAGTATGTATTACATGGCCATCAGTGAAGGGTTCGCCGAGGTCTCTTGGAACAAGGTTACCATCCTGGCCGAAACGGCTGAACATGGGCGGGAGATTGACCTGGAGCGGGCCATGAAGGCCCGGGAGCGGGCCCAGAAGCGACTGGAGCAGGCCCGGCAGGACGAAAAGGTTGATTATGCCCGCAGTGAGGCGGCCTTGAGGCGCGCCCTCATGCGAATCAAGGTGGCGGAAAAACAGAAAGGCGTTTAATTACCACCACCTAGAAGTGAGGGCGAGTCAGAAAAGGCTTGCCCTTTTTTATCGAGGCGGACTCAAGGCATGCATTTAATTTTTTTGTTTACCTTCCGACTGTTTTCAAGTTACAATTAATTATTTAAAGCGATTTTTACGCTTGATCCAGCTTTTGGTGGAATAAGAGAGGAATATGGGGGAGGATCGTAAAATTGGATCAAAAGAAACTTACACACTACAAAAAGCTGTTAAACAATCGCGTTGCAGAGCTTCTGGGACAGGCTAACGCGACCGTTATGGATATGACTGATGCTGGGGAGAATTTCCCTGACCCAGCCGATCGGGCCTCGATGGAGTCTGACCGCAACTTCACATTACGCCTTCGTGACCGTGAGCGTAAGCTGATCAATAAGATTCAGGAAGCCCTTCAGCGAATCGAAGACGGGACATTCGGGATCTGTGAAAGCTGCGGTGAAGAAATAGACGCCAAACGGTTGGAGGCCCGTCCGGTAACCACCTTATGCATCAACTGCAAGACCAGTCAGGAGCAGACTGAAAAATCCAGCGGGCTTTAACAATTAGACGCCTATGATTGCGGTTTGTATCTCGACAGAGATTATGAACAGTCTTTTTTCCCTGAAGCCCTGAAGCCTTTACCCATCTTGTATATCCAGCCCGTGGATTCCAGTTAGGCTCGATCAACTTAAGCATACTCCAACTAGAGCGATTAATAAAATAACTTTCTGGAAAACCTTTTAAAGGGAACCCAAAAGAAAGATTGCTTCGCAATGACATGTATTGATATTGTTATAAAATGCCACCAGTGAGGAGTTTTTGCAACGAAGCAGTCCTTGGCTTTTCAATTGGAACGTAATTTTAACATCCTTTAGATGATACGAAGCCCGGCTATCATTGCATTAAACTCAATCTCATGCTGCTTCTTTTCATAATCCCGACCTGGAGAAGCAGGGGGCGACGTATGATACAGGTAAGCAGATTCAGTTACAGGGCGACGATTCAGCACCCCCAGAACCTGCTTCACTTTTTTCCACCATTCGCGAAGTCCCGGGCGAACCGGCTTTGAAACAAAGATTGATCCGGGCAAGGTAACAGCGTGACTCGCACTGACGAAATTCATTTTAATATGTTCGGGAAGGAGCGGGTGTCTGAGCTCTCTCAGCCATAGCATCGTAATTCCTCCTTTTTTTATCTTTTTCGCAAAGCCCTCAGTCGCGGAAGCGCTCACCATTCAAGGAAAATATAATCACGAACCGGGTGAGTTTCCATCATCCGAAAAGGTGATTTGAAGGGGTGATTTGTAAGGTTAAGTCTTTAGTTTGTAAAGCAAGGGCTAGCGGAGGAGGTTCAACTTCTTGGCCTGGGCAATGGCCTGGGTCCGGCTGCGGACGTCAAGTTTGCCGTAGATATTGCGGATATGTGTTTTAATTGTATTTACAGCTACGTACAGCCTTTGCGCTATCTCGCGATTCGATAATCCGGCTGCAAGCAGTTTAAGCACTTCAAACTCCCGCTCACTGAGGGGTTCAACAAGGGGGTAATCAAAGTCTATTTTAGGTGGCAGGCGCTGGCCGACAATTTCGAGGGCTAGGATAAGCTTGTTGATATAATCGGCTGAAACCTTATATAAAGATTCTCCTGGCAGTTCACATTGCTCATTAAGAGTAGCGGTTAACAAGATAGCCATTGGTGGACCTTCCGTCACAAAGCTGCGTATAAATCCTTCGGGTTCACCCAATGATAGCGCTCGCTGAAGAGTGCTCACGGCCTGAGCCTTTTCGTTTAGTTTTTGGGAAGCCAGGCTTTTGCAAACCAGGACTTCGATCAGCCCCCCCGTCCGGCCGGATGTTTCCGCGGCTTGAAGCAGCCTTTCAAGTAAATCCAGGGCCTTGTCAGTTTCATTTCGCGCCAAAAGCAGCCTGGCCAGCGAAAGGTAAGTTAGCTGCAGGGTCCTGAAGGGAACATGGTTGAAATCATCATCCAGGCTCATCCCGGACTCGTGCATCCAGGTTGTGGCCGCATCCAGGTTTCCCATCCGGACCCAAAGCCGAGCCTGTATCCCTGAGATTCGGGAGAT
This sequence comes from Deltaproteobacteria bacterium, assembly GCA_019308995.1. Lineage (NCBI taxonomy): Bacteria > Pseudomonadati > Myxococcota > Myxococcia > Deltaproteobacteria bacterium. The sequence continues at coordinate 37,480 of JAFDHD010000013.1, forward strand.
GGTTTGGGTGAAGTGGTTTTCTTGTGCAATTCGTTTCGCCTCTTCAAGGGCGATCAGTGAACCGCGTATGTCCCCTTGAGCATACTTTACCCGTGCAAGATAGGCATAGCTATCTGGAAGGAGTATCGGTCTTCCCCATTTTTCATACAGCTCGATGGCCCTTGTCTGGTGGTGCAAGGCGTCATCCAGATCGTTCCATTCGCGCAGCACCTCGCCCAGACCCATGTGAGCCAGAGCAGCTATGGGCGTTGGCGGCCCGTCATGCTTCCCTGCGATTTGCAAGGCCTGCCGGTAGGCTTTCGCCGCCTGATGGAGATGGCCTTGAATCTCATGCAGCCGGCCAAGTCTGCTCGTGGCAAACACTGCTTCAAAAGTATCCCCCGCGGCTTGACTGATGGCAATGGCCTCGGTTTGAGCTTCGATCGCCGCGGCTAGGTCGTCTTCCCCTTGGTAAGCATCTCCCAGATTGCGAGCCACAACCCCGCGTAAAACCAGGTTGTCTTCAGACAGGTATTCGAGGGCCTGACGGGAGAGTTCAATGGATCGAGGCACATCGCCTGTATTGGCTGCGAGACTGGCTCTGAGTGCTGCCACTGTACCCAGCATATCGCGCACCTGCGGCTTGGCGCTCTCAGGGGCTTTATCCTCAGTGTCATTTAGACTCAGCCTTTGTTCAGCATCATCGAGCCGTGATTCGACATCCTCAAAACGGATGCCGCGCAAGAGAGCCCAGGCATAAAAGATACTAAGTCTGGGCCGGGAGCGGATCATTTCATTGGGCAGGGCGTCCAGACATTCCAGTAGCAGACTCACCTCCCCCTGCATTAACATCGGCCACCCGGTCTGTTCCAAGAGATGAATCAGCCGCTCGTAATCCCCTCCTGCTAATGCGTGCCCCAAGGCCTCGTCTGGTAGATTGTTGCTTTCATACCAAACAGAGGCGCGATGGTGCAACTCTGGAATCAGCTCTGGCTTCAATCGTTCAAGGCGATGGTGCAAGGTGTCCACAAAGAGCCGGTGATAGCGGTACCAATGCCTTTTATTATCCAGGCTGGTAATGAATAGATTGGTTCGCTCCAGCTCCTCCAGCATTTCCTGACCGTCGGTTCGGCCGGTTATCGCATTGCAAAGCAGGGCGGTCAAGCGGTGGAGGATGGAGGTTTTTATCAGAAAGCCCTGAACTTCCTCAGGCTGTTTCAGGAGAATTTCTTCGATGATGTAATCCATTATACCGCGGTCATCACCGGCAAAAGTCTTGATGTAGCCTGAGATATCTTTGAGTCCCTGCATGGAAAGCGCGGCCATTTGAAGCCCGGCAATCCAGCCTTCGGTTCGGTTTTCCAGGGCGGCCACCTGGCCTGGTGAAAGATTGAGGCCCATGATCTGTTTAAGGAAGGAGGCAGCTTCATCCCGGGTGAACCGCAAATCAGCCGCCCCTAGTTCGCTCAATTGAGCACTGCCTCGCAGACGCGCTAAAGGCAGAGGCGGTTCGGAACGGCTGGAAATGACCAGATGCATCTGCGGCGGCTGATGGTCAATCATGAAGGTGATAGCCTCATGGATAGGCTGGGCCTTAATGACATGGTAATCGTCGAGGATGAGCATAAAATCCAGTGTTATGCCAGCGAGTTCATTAATGAGGGCTGTAACCACTGATTCGATCGGCGGCGGATTGGGTGAAACGAGCAAGGAAAGTGGGTGTTCATCCACTCCTTCTTTGATTGTGCCAAGTGATCGGATGAGGTAGGCCCAAAAGCGGGTCGGATCATTATCATCTTCATCCAGGGAAAGCCAGGCCGCAGGTATCCTGGCGCCTAATGCGGAGTCACACCAGGCGCTCAGGAGAGTAGTTTTACCAGAACCAGCTGTGGCGGCAACGATGGTCAGCTTACGCTTCAACCCCTCGTTCAGATGTTCGATCAGGCGTGGGCGTTGAACCAGATCAGGCCGTGCACGTGGAATGAAAAACTTCGTGGCTATTAATGGTTCCCATTTGGCCAGGCCCTCGGCCATTCTTGTTTTTGAGGCTGTAAAAGACATACGCCGCCTGAATATTAATGAATTACCTTAGTATGAATACAGAAGAAAATATCATTAAATTGTGTGGCTTGCAAGGCTTTTCAATAAAAAGATTCAGGGCGTTTTCCCGGTGATATTCTTATCCTTAAATACATGGCAAGGGATTTGACTCCCAAACTTTTTTATAATTCTTAATTGTGTTGATTGATGCCCAAGATTAGGCTGTAAATGAGAGGGAGATTCCTTCTTGGTGGCATGATTTATTACTCTGCTGGCACTGTGCGCGCATAAATAACCTCTTTACAAAGCAAGTTCCGGTTTTCTCGTGAGATGAAGTCGTTTCGCCAGTGGTATTTATTGTAACCTGCTTAACCTTCAGCAAGTTTCAGTAAATTCCAGCCTCACACCCGGCAGCAAGGACCTGGCCCAGTTCCTCACATTTGGCCAGAACCTCATCTTTGATTTCACCCTTGGCTAGCACGGGTTCATATACCTTCTTGAGCTGATACCCCAAGCATATTCGTTCAATCTGATGAAGGGCTCCTGTCCCATCATTGCCCGCACTGATGAAAACCACATAAGGTTTTTTAAAGATTTCCTTTTTCCCTCGAGCTTGATTATATGTACGGTCAAAAAAATCTTTAATCATGCCAGCCATGTAGCCGAAGTATTCCGGTGAGCCCAGGGCCAGGCCGTCACATTTTAGAAGATCATCCAATGTAGCCTCTTGAGCCCTTTTCAGGGTAACCTTTACCCGCTTGATCGAAGCAGCGCCCCGCGCGACCGCTTCGGCCATCTTCCGGGTATGACCTGCCTGCGAGTGGAAGATAACGAGTATCTCTATAATGGCGGTCTCTCGGGATTCCGAAGGCATCGTGCTAGATTCCTTTAGATTATTCATCTAGGAGCACCAGATTGCAGGGGCATTTCAATATGAGTGCCTTGAGTATATGTAGACATTGTTCTTAAGTCAAGGAGCGGCCGAGCTTCCGGCCGAGCTTCATGTATAAAGCTTTTCTTATTTTTTCCTTGACACTGGTTTTATAACTGACTAATTATTAAACAACTTTTAAAGAACGCTTCCTGGATGTCTCGTGTTTAACGATACAACCTATAATGAGGTAATCACTGAATCGTCCGGAGGAGAGTATGAACAAGTCTCAATTAATTGAGGAACTAGCCATGCGGCAGGGACTCAGCCTCAAGGTGGCAGAGGCAGTATTGAATATCTTTTTCGGAACCATCGCCGACGGTCTTATCAGAGAGGAAAGGGCTGAAATCAGGGGTTTTGGATCTTTTAAGACCAAGACTTATGAAGGTTATCAGGGCCGGAATCCTAAAAGTGGCCAACCGATTCAAGTCACGCCTAAGAAGCTGCCTTTCTTCAAGGTTGGCAAGGAATTGAGAGAACTGGTGGATTACGTGCCTGATGAATGATCAGGGGGAGTTGAACCAGACTTTCTTTAAGGCGCCAGGATTTCACGTAAAGAATATTTTCAGCTTTAGTTCCGTGACCTGAGGTAATAGACTTGAAATAGCATTCACGAGCATACTCCGAGAGTCCTGAACAGAAACCCATCAACTCCACCAGCGGTCCGGTCCCTTTATTGCGGTTTATTCCTTCTTCTCCAAGATTTTTGCTTACCAGACCCGAAATAAGGGAGGTGTCAGGCATTGACAGCCTTCCTTTACTTACGCCTTTTTAATGCAGCTTTACTAGTTGGGGAGTAAATCTTGAAAGAATTCTCTCTTCTGATCAAACCCGCCTCGGCTGACTGTAACCTCAGGTGCGAGTATTGTTTTTATCTCGATCGCGCCGCACTTTACCCTCAAACCAAGGTGCACCGGATGTCGGATGAGGTTCTGGAAAAGATGATTGCCAGCTATATGGCCACGGATCAGGAGCAATACGCTTTTGGCTGGCAAGGAGGCGAGCCCACCCTCATGGGCCTTGAATTCTTTGAACGCGTCACAGATTTTCAGCAGAAATTCGGACGAAAAGGGGCCCTGGTGTCAAACGGGCTCCAGACCAACGCCACCCTGCTCCATGACAGGTTCGCCAGGCACCTTTCGGAATACAATTTTTTAGTCGGCGTCAGCCTTGACGGCCCGGCCTACATCCATGACCATTACCGGAAGAAACGAAACGGTCAAGCATCCCACGCCCAGGTTCTACGCGGGATCAGATGCCTCGAAGCCAACGAGGTAGAGTTCAATATCCTGGTCCTGGTAAACAACCTCAATGTGAAAAAACCTGCGGAAGTCTATGATTACCTCTGCCAGAACGGATGGCTCTATCATCAGTACATCCCGTGCGTTGAATTTGACGAGACAGGGCAGCCGCTTCCCTTTACCATCACGGGCGAGGAATGGGGTGATTTTTTATGCGCCATCTTCGATGAATGGGTCAGATCGGATATCATGCGGGTCTCAATCCGCCTCTTTGATTCAATCCTGACCTATCTCGTGGAAAACAGGCGTACCATCTGCCATATGGGCCGGAACTGCTGCCAGTATTATGTGGTGGAGTATAATGGCGATATCTATCCCTGCGATTTTTTTGTCGAGAAAGATTTAAAGCTGGGCAATGTCTTGACCAGCCCCTGGGATGAACTTCACCGCGCCCAGACTTATCTGGATTTCGGGGCACAAAAATCGAATTGGAATTCAGTTTGCTCGGATTGTAAATATCTAAAATTCTGCTCAGGCGATTGCCTCAAGCACCGTCTTCATCCTGGAGGTGATCCTCGAACCTTAAGCTGGTTGTGCCTTGGCTGGAAAAAGTTTTATACCCATGCACTGCCTACCTTTAAAGAGCTAGCCGCAAGGATCAAGTTGGAAAGGAGGCAGGCCCGGTTACACCCGCCGCAGCCTCTCCCGCCTTCAGCTTTTAAAAACGTTGGTCCAAACGATCCCTGCCCATGCGGGAGTGGGAAGAAGTACAAGAAGTGCTGTATGAACAAACAGGCTCCTTTGGCCTGATTTTAATTTTATTTTAAGGAGTGAATTCCTCTTCTTCTGTCAAAGCCTCTCAAGCTTTCTTGTGGATTGATTCAAGCCAGGGTTTTGTCAATTCGAGGTTTTCCTTGGCGATGTTCGTTCGGGCTAGGCCTCCTTGCTGAGGAGGCGGCAACTCTCTTACTTGAAGACCCATCATGGTGCAATAGCTATTATAAGAGACCTCCAGTTCGGCCGTATATCCCATTGCATCCATCATGTGGTTAGTTGAAAATTTGGCCATCTGAATACGAAAAGGGTCAAGAAGGTAATTCTCCGCCACACGCTCTGCAAAAGCAAGTGTCTCCTCCTCAAGCTTTTCCTCGGTATAAACCCGGTTTACGAAACCATAATCATAGGCTTCCCAGGCGGTCATAAAACGGTGTTCAAACAGGACTTCCTTGGCCTTACGCGGTCCTATTTCCCAGGGAACGGAAAAGTATTGAACGTGTGTCGGCAGGAATAAGGCGTCTTCGGCGGCGAATATAATGTCCATGGCCGAAGCGATGATCCAGCCGCCATAGATGCAGTAGCCCCTTACCATGGCGATGGTGGGCTTGGGCAGACTGCGCCAGCGCAGGGTGTTTTCAAGAGTAATGGCGCGCATATCGTTAAAACGCCCCAACCGGTCAGTTCTGGCGTGACCATGAGCTTCACGGTATTCCACATCTTCTGGTGTGCTTATGTCGTGTCCGCTTGAGAAATGCTGACCTGTTCCCGAAAGAACAATAGCCCCTATCTCTTCATCGGCCACAGCGCGATTGAAAGCATCTTCCATCTCTTCCCGCAGCAGCCAGCTTTGAGCGTTGAAACACTGCGGCCGATTGAGTGTCACCCGGGCCACCTTTCCATGTTGGTAAATAATATGCTGGTATTCCATGGTCCGCCTCCTTTTCTCGAACGGGTTGCATTAAAATAAAGTAAACCTTATCTGGTTTGAAACAGATATAACCATATCCCTCCGGACAGCCGAGATTTTTCCGCCGGCCGATTAACAAATCAATTTTTTTATTCTTTTCAGTTAAAAGGCAGGATAACATGAAATATAGACGGGTCAAGAAAAACCTGAATTTCATTATACGCGTGGAGTTAAACTTCAATTACCAAGGCAGCTTCTCTCAACATCAACGGAAGCGCGAGAAATCAGGTGTTCGTTTTTCGTTGAATGCCTTGACTCCCTCTTCGGCCTCAGCCGTGGTAACGAAAAGATGCAGACTGTCAAAGGACATGGTGCCGATGCCTGCGATGGCATCGGTGTCCGCGTTGAAGGAGTGTTTGAGCACCTTGAGGGCCGTGGGGCTCATGTTGAGCATCTCGTCGGCCCAGCGCCGCACCTCGTTCCGCAGTTCGGGGAATGGCACGACCTTATTGACCAGGCCCCAGCGCTCCATGGTGGCGGCATCATACTGGCGGCAGAGATACCAGATCTCTCGAGCGCGCTTGTCGCCCAGGATACGCGCCAGATAGGCGCTGCCAAAGCCGGCGTCAAAGGACCCTACTCGCGGGCCGGCCTGCCCGAAACGCGCATGTTCCGCCGCGATGGTGAGGTCACAGAGCACATGGAGCACGTGGCCCCCTCCGATAGCCACCCCGTTCACCGCTGCGATCACGGGCTTCGGCACGTCGCGGATCAGGCGGTGGAGCATCTCGACTTCAAAGAGACCGCTTTCAGTCGGGCCATAGTCTCCGGTCTCCTGCCGCTGCTTCTGGTCACCACCCGCGCAGAAGGCCTTATCGCCTGCACCGGTCAGAGCGATGACTCCTACACTCCGGTCAGCCCACGCCGCCTTGAAGCAGAAAATCAGCTCGTCCACTGTCCGGCCGCGGAAGGCGTTGTATCGTTCAGCCCGGTTGATCGTGATCCAAGCCAGGCCGCGATCCTTTTCATACAGTATGTCTGTCAGCTCTTCCAGCTTCATCGAATACCCCCTATTTTCCTCTTCAGCGTGAGTGGCGTTTGGAACTCGATGCCATTAGCATCAGACCGGCACTCACGCATGTGATTTGTTACCCGATCCTTTGCTTCACGCCCCGAAGATTGGAATGTGTTTTTTTCATGCTATAGTAAGACCGGAAGCTGGCTGTTTGTCAAGACAGTAATGTTTCAGGTTTATGGCTTTTGAGTTGATTCTCAGAGGGGAAAAAGATACCAATGTCCTGACCGCCTGCGTAAAGGCAGGCAAAGCTTGCCAGTAATTTATTGGGTATGAACCGATATTCCTGAAGTCCCATAATCTGATAGGCGGCGAAATATTTATAATTAAATTGACAGAATAAATACCGGAGGTGAAGGGGATACTTGTCAGAGTTGTATGATAACCCAAAATACTATGAAATAGCTTTTTCTTTCCGCGATATCTCTGCTGAAGTTGATGTATTTGAAGAGTGCTTTAAGCGTTTTTCTAAAATTCCAGTTAAATCAGTATTAGAACTGAGCTGTGGAAATGGCCCGCATATGGAAGAGCTCGTCAAAAGAGGGTATCAATATAACGGTCTTGATCTAAGCGAGGCCATGTTAACGTATGTCAGGCAAAAGGCTCGCCGCATTGGCGCGGAAATAAACCTCATTCAAGGGAATATGATCAATTTCACAACTGAACCAATGGTTGATTTTGTGTATGTATTGCTGGGTTCTTTGTTTGCCCGGAATACTTCTGACCTGTTGAGTCATTTTAATTCAGTGGCTCGGGTGTTAAAAAGGGGAGGCCTTTACCTGCTGGATTGGTGTATTCAATTTGATCAGCCCTGGACATCACCCGGTAAAGATACTTGGGAGATCGAACGTGATGGTATCCGGGTCAAGACCACGGTTTCATGGAAGGCTGTGAACCTTATCAGCCAAACGTTCGAGGAAACGATTGTCTTTGAAATTGATGATCATGGAAAGCAACAGACCATTATTGGAAGAGATGTAAAAAGAGCGATATATCCACAGGAGTTTTTGTATTTCGTCTCAAACAGCGAGCATTTTCAATTTATAGGCTGGTGGAACAACTGGGACCTTTCTCAACCATTGGAACAGGCGACTGAAATTACTCGCCCCATTGCCATCGTGCAGAAGACCTAGCTCAAAATATAATAGGT
>JAFDHD010000014.1 GCA_019308995.1 Deltaproteobacteria bacterium
GACCGGCCGCACTTCTAAATGCCCGGTTTTCATATTCCGAAAGGCGCGCTCGACTTGGGCCAGGTCCTTGTAACGGTCGTGTATGGTGTCCATATCCGCGGCCTCATCAGGCAGGTCGGTCTTGATGACATAGCAGCCGTCAAGTTCGGCGATTTCCGCAAATTTAAGCAAGCTCACGCAGCGCTTGGCCGGACAGCGTTTTTCGAGGATGTGAGCCTCATATTCATCCCGAAAGTATCTGAGCGTGGAGAGGACAGGCTTGGGGCCGGTCTGGCCCAGACCGCAGAGGGCGGCGTCTTTAATTTGCCCGCTCAGTTCTTCAAGGGCAGAGAGGTCTTCCGGCTCGCCGCGACCCTCTCGGCCCAGAGGGCTTTGATCAGTTGAACTTCCTGCCCGTTTTTGACAGGCAGATAGAAGGAACTCCACGGTTGCAATGGATTTTCCGGGCCAATCACCATTAATTTTGTTCCATTTTCCAGGACAGACCTGCGCATAAGGGATGAAACGACCGGCTGGCTCTTGTATGGATCTCCGCTGACGACAATGAGACAATCACAATCAGGGATCAGCATTGGAACATCGGCTTGAGACCAGACCAAAAATGCCCTCGCCCCTGGTGTCTTTTACCAGGGAATTCATTTTTTCGGCCAGAAAGTCCAGGGTGGTTTCCCAGGTTTCTTTCGCCCATTTACCATCGGTTCCTCGGATCAAGGGCTTGACCAGCCGGATGCCGTTACTTTTCAGGGGTTTGAATCTGCGCATATAGCAGAGTTATCCGCGATCCGGCCTTGATGGGTCCGTCCGAAGCTTCCCTTCTATCTTGACGATGGCTTTATTATGAACGGTCATGCCGGTTGGGCGCATCAATCCGCGCTAAGGGCGGAAAGACTCAAATGATCTCTCCCGGACATTAGGGAAGGTTATTAAGACTCGATATTTAACAGTCAAAGTTGAATGTATTAAGCTTCTTCTTCCTCTGAAAGATCACACCTGAGGCAGCGACAGGCCTCAGCCAGAGCTGCCTCTTTAGAGAAACCGAGTTCCACCTCGCTGAAATCTCGGACTCTCTCGGCTGCAGAGGTTTCGGGCATGATCTCTCGAAGCCTGTCTGGAATCTCTTCAAGGACTTTTGGGATTTCAATCTCTTCCTGAGGAGGCGGGATGTAGGCCGGCTCGCCATTGTTTTCCCGAATGGCTGTATCGATCTCAACCGCTGCCTTTTGTCCCGCGGCAATCGCTCCAATTACCGTGTCAGGACCGGTGACCACGTCTCCTCCGGCGAATATCATGGCTTCACTCGCTCGTGCCCGCATGCCTGCTTCGATTTTCACGAAGCTTCTCTTTGAGACATTGATGTCCCCATTCTGAGTGGCAAAGGCCAGATCAGTGGCCTGCCCAATGGCCACGATCACCTGATCCGCATCCACCGTTAGGAAATCATCCTCCAGAGGCACAGGCCTTCTTCTTCCGCTGGCGTCGAATTCACCAAGTGACATTCTCTGGCAAACGACCTTCCCCACATGACTATTGTCACCTGTAAAGCGCAGGGGATTTACCAGGAACTCGATGTTCACGCCTTCATCCTCAGCCGCCTTGATCTCCTCTTCCTGAGCAGGCATATCCGGCCTTAGTCTTCGATAAAGAATAGTAACTTCCTCGGCCCCAAGTCTTAAGGCGGAGCGTGAGGCGTCAACAGCCGAATTGCCGCCTCCGATGACCGCGACCCGCTTCCCCACTGTGGGCTTCTCTCCCATGTTAAGTTCGCGCAGGAATTCCACGGCTCCGTCCACGCCTTTAAGCTCCTCTCCTTCCACTCCCAGACTGGTGCTCTGAGGGGCGCCTGTCGCCAGGTAAATAACATCGAAATCCTTTCGGAGGTTATTCCAGGAGATGTCCTGGCCAACTTTGGTCTTGCATCGGAGTTCGACACCCAGGCTCAGGATGTCGTCAATCTCTTCCTGAAGGATATCTCTGGGAAGCCGGTATTCTGGAATTCCCCAGCGAAGCATCCCGCCGGCTTGGGAAAGTTCTTCAAAAACTGTTACGGCATATCCTCTCAGGGCCAGCTCCCGGGCGGCCGTCAGACCCGACGGGCCCCCGCCGATGACGGCGATCTTTTGCTGTCGCGTCACCGGTACCTTCTCTAGCGTGGGTTTCTGGCCATTGTCTGTAATGAAGCGTTTGAGGTACTTGATGCTGATCGCTTGATCCAGCGCGCCTCGCCTGCATTTGGATTCGCATCGGTGGTTGCAGACCCGGCCGCATACGGAGGGGAAGGGGTTGGTTTTCAAAAGGACTTTATAGGCGTCATTTAACCTCTCGGCGCGCACCAGGGCTACGTAACTGGAGATATCCATCTCCACAGGGCAGGCGTGTTGACAGGGCGTCTTGAAAAGGCTGGAACACACCACGGCCGGACATCGTTTTTCATAAATATGGGCTTCGTACTCATTCCGGAAATACCTGAGCGTGGAAAGGACTGGATTGGGCGCTGTCTGGCCAAGGCCGCAAAGGGCGGAGTTTAAAATCTGTGCGCTAAGCTCCTCCAGGGTGGTCAGGTCTTCCGGCTCGCCGCGACCCTCACAGATTTTTTCCAAAATTTCAAGCATGCGCTTGGTTCCCTCGCGGCAGGGTGGACATTTTCCACAGGATTCGTCCTGAACGAATTCCATGAAGAAGCGGGCCATATCCACCATACAGGTGTCCTCGTCCATGACGATCATCCCGCCTGAACCCATGATGGCCCCCAGTTTAGTTATTGATTCATAGTCCACAGGGGCATTAAGATGCTGGATCGGAATGCACCCCCCGGAAGGACCGCCTAGCTGGACCGCCTTGAATCGTTTCCCATTGGGAATCCCGCCGCCAATATCATAAATAATGGTCCCGACGGTGGTCCCCATAGGCACCTCCACCAGGCCATTATTATTAACATCACCAGTCAAGGCAAATACCTTGGTTCCCTTGCTCGTTTCCGTCCCAATAGAGGCATACCATGCTGAACCTTGAAGGATAATCCTGGGGATGTTGGCGTATGTTTCGACGTTGCTATTGATGGTAGGATGGCCAAATATACCTGATTCCGCCGGAAAGGGCGGCCTCGGCCGCGGCATGCCTCGTTTACCTTCGATGGAGGCTATCAAGGCTGTTTCTTCGCCGCAGACAAAGGCCCCGGCGCCCTGGTAAACCTCCAGGCCAAACTCAAAGCCGGAGCCCAATATATCTTTGCCCAGGAGCCCGTACTCGGTTGCCTGTTCGATGGCGATATTAAGGTTTCTCACAGCCAGGGGGTATTCTGCCCGGCAGTAAATATATCCATAATGGGCGTTAATGGCCTTGGCGGCAATGATCATGCCTTCCAGGATGACATGGGGATCAGACTCCAGGACCGAGCGGTCCATGAAAGCCCCGGGGTCCCCTTCGTCTGCGTTACAGATCATATACTTGAGCCGGCCATTGGACCCTGCCCCAAGTTCTAGTTTCCGGCCGGTAGGGAAACCAGCTCCGCCACGGCCCCGGAGGCCTGAAGCCTTTACTTCTTCAATAATTTCTTGAGGCGCCATTTCTAAAAGCGCCTTGGCCGCGCCCAGATAACCGTCCCGGGCAATATACTCATCTATTTTCTCTGCGTTGATCAGGCCCTTGTTACGCAGGACCACAATACGCTGGTTGGCGAAGAAGGGAAGCTCCAGCATCTCGGGGATTTTTTCTTTTTTATCGGGTTCCCGGTAAAACAGCCTTTCAACCGGCCGGCCTTTTTGGAAATGTTCGCTGACTAATTCAGGGACATCATCAACTGTCAAATTTTGGTAAAGCACCTTTTCAGGGTAAACGCTCATGAACGGCCCGGCGGCGCAATAACCAATACAGCCGGTTTCTCCAACCTCGACTACATCAGCCAGCCCCTTGTTTTTCAGTTCAGCCTCCAGCGCCGCTTTAACCTCCAAACTCCCTGAGGAAATACATCCAGTGCCTGTGCATATCAAAGCATGGGAACGAAAAGTCTTCATCAACTATCTCCTAATTCTTTCTCCGATCGGTTTGAGTGCTCACTGCCTTTGGCCATTACAAATTCGTCTTGGACCTCTCCTTCCAGAATATGGCGTCTAAAAATCTGACGCATCTTGTTTGGCTCCACAAAGTGATAACGGATGGGCTCCTGATTCAACAGCTCAACCGTGACGATAGGTTCTTCACTGCACAAACCTATACAGCCCGAGGTAGTGACCGTAATGTCCTTACGATCGCACTGACTGACCTCGTCCATCAATGCTTCCATTACCTGGCGCGCACCGGAGGCGATGCCACAGGTGCCCATATGAACCGTGATCTTAGCCGTGGCCCCTCCTTCACGTAAAGCGGTGTCTTTAAGGACCTGATCTTTAATTTTTTTTAAATCTTCCAATTTTAACTTGGCCATGTTAAGCACTCCTCCATAGATCTCAAAGCTCCGTTCAGATCGGCCCTAACTTGGCCAATCCTTCCTAGAGGTTTTCACGTAAAAATCTAATCACTTCAGGATGACTCAGAAGCACGCCTTCCAAGGCGGCCTTAATCTCCCGAGTATAAAGAATAAAAACGTTCGAGCCGACCTTCTGCGTATACAAAAAATCAACCTCCGCATGCCCCACAATCAGACCAGATATATTGGCTGTGTTGACTACCTGGATATTGATTAGATCGGTCAGAAGGAGGTTGCCTGATTTGACAAAGGTCAGAACCTAGCTCATGAGGTCTGTGCATTCAATATGTTCTACCGTCTGATCGAGATGATCCTCACTGGCCAGGACTTCGGCATCCAGAATCTCAACAACCTGGCGGAGGTTCACACCGCCTTCCGGATTAGACTCATGCATACAGGCTAGTATCGTCCCCCGAATTAAGATTTATTCATATCGGTTAACAACATCCATGATTTTGTTCGAGGTCATGCCGCGGTGGCTTTCGCCATCGATCATGGTCACTGGAGCAAGACTACACGCCCCCAAGCAGCGAACAGCCTCTAAAGTAAACCTTCTGTCCTCAGTTGTTTCCCCGACCTTGATATTAAGTTTATGCTCCAGGCGGTTCAGTGTCTGGTTGGCCCCTTTGACAAAACAGGCCGTCCCTAAACAGACACGGATGATATGGCGTCCCCGAGGCACCATCGTAAAAAAGGAGTAAAAAGTCACCACGCCAAAGACGTCGCTCCCGGCAATTCCGAGTCCTTTGGCCAGATAATCCTGAATATAGGCTGGCAGATAACCACAGACTTCCTGGGTGGCCTGAAGGGCAGGAATAAGCGAACCCCGAGAACCTTTAAGCCGGGCGATTATCTCGTCAACCTTATTCAACATTTCATCCGTGATGTCGTCCGGCCTTGTATTAAAAATTGTTCGGTCCATGCTCGTAACTCCCTGAGAATGACAATCAATCGTATATGCTGATAACATAAAACCCGCGGCGGGGCAAGGCTTTTTAGGATAGAAGGCAAGGCCCTTGAGAGGCCGAATTGGATTAAGCAAAATAAAAGCCTAAAAAGGCTTTTGCGTGTAAACAACCATGCTTTTGGGGAAAAAGTGGTTGCAGGATTTCTCCCAGTGCTTGAGCTGATCGTTCAGAACGACCTGGTGAAGGAAGCGATGGTATAGCTTGGGAATCTTGGCCTCTTCATTGTCCAATCCGGAGAGGCACCTCAGGACCCAGTAAAAACTGTGAAAAGCATGGGCAAAGGTAATGGCGTAAATTTTTAGCCCGCTGGAGGTGAGAAGACGGAAGAGCTGTTGGGGACGGTAGATCCTGATATGCCCTCCCGGCGTGCGAAAATACTTCCAGGAAAGCCGCTTGTATACATGTTCCGTAAACGGCGTTGGCACGGTCACCGCCATCACGCCTCCTGGTTTCAGCACCCGAAACAGTTCAGAGACCACATGCCGATCATCGGGAATATGCTCCATGACCTCGGCGCAGATGATCCTGTCAAAAGTAGCGTTGGGGAAAGGGAGCTGAAGAGTGTCTCCCTGGATGAACAGGGCCGGGCCGTTCGCCTCGCCGTTTTTAACCATTTCCCGAAATACATATTGGGCCTTACTCACGCATTGATGATCAAAATCCAGGCCAAAAACTTTACAGCCGGCTTTGTTCAGGGCGAAGCTGTGCCGACCTTCTCCGCATCCGGCGTCCAGGATAAGATCACCCTCCGAAGGCTTCAATTGTTTAAAGTCAACGGTAAGCACTCGCAACCTCTTGATAGACCTGCACCAATTGCTTGGTTGACTTTTCCCAGCTGAAGTCGTTCAGAATCCTCTGCCGCGCTGCCTTGCCCATTTCCTGGCACTTAGCCGGATCCTTGAGCAGGTCACCGATGGCCTCGGCCAGGCGCTCCGAGTTTCTGGGCGGAACCAGGTAGCCGCTCTTTTTATTGGTCCCAACTACTTCAGGCAGGGCTCCAGCAGTGGTGGCCACGACCGGCAGCTCACAGGCCATGGCCTCGGCAGCAGGAAATCCAAAGCCCTCATAGAGAGAAGGCACGACCGCCACCTGTGCGGAAGAATACCATCTAACCAGCTCTTCCTGGTCAACCTGACCGGTAATGTGGATACGATCCCCGAGTTCATAGCGCTGGATCAGGTCCTGACTCGAAACTCGAGGCGGAGTCCCGCCATTAACGACGATCAGATGGACGTTCCGGTCCAGGAGAGGCATGGCTTTGAGCACATACTCCAGGCCCTTCTTCGGGTCGGCCAAATTGCCTACGAATATTATCCGGTTGGGAAACTTCTCGACCTCAGGGATAGGACGAAATATTGAAGCGTCAAGACCGTTGTAAACCACTCGAATCTTTTTCTCGTCAACCCCGAAATCCTTTTGAATCTGGACGGCTGAATCTCTGGAGACCGTAATGATGCCATCGAGGCGATTGGCCACAATCCGCTGCATGACCAAGGGGTAGTAAAGCATACGCTTGATCATCGTCCTCAAAGAGTGCGGTTGTTCGAACCAGATTTTGCGGTCAATGGACAGGGGATGATGGATTGTGGAAATTATAGGGATACCAAAATTTTTCATCAAAAGGAAGCCATAGCCCAGGCACTGGTTATCGTGGATGATATCATACCTTTCCCGTTTCAGTATTTCCCGAAGGCGGAAGTAGGCTCTAAAACTAAAAGCCCGGATCTCAGGGAAGACACCTATTCTGGAAGCGGTATACTCATACAGGTGAAGAGGATTTAAAAGGTCCCGGAGCGAGGATCGCTTCAATATTTCCGAGGACTTGGACCCAAAGTAGATGTTGTTTGCGATCTGATCCACCCGGGCCCCATCCATGGATATCGGGTAAGGAGGACCGATAAGCGCGTGAACCTCGTGACCTAGCTTCCTCAATTCCTGAGCCAGATACTGGATGTAGATTCCCTGTCCCCCGCAGTAAGGGTTGCCACGATAACTCAAAAGGCAAATTTTCAATTTATCTTTGTGGTCATGCATCGTGATGTTCCTTTCGGAAAAGCCGCGGTTCGTCGAGCCGTTTGATGATGGATCAGATTCTGATAGACCTGAACCGTATTTTTAGCGGTTCGTTCCCAGCTAAATAGGCGCTCGACGCGTTTGCGGGCGCGCTGACCAAGCGCCTTGGAAAAATCCGGTTCAGAGATGACTTTGTGAATCGCCTCGGCCAAAGCTCGCGAGTCCTTTGGAGGAACCAACAACCCTCCTTCCTGGTCATCTCCAACCACCTCTGGCAGGGACCCGGTTCGGGTGGTGACAACCGATGTCCCGCAGGCCATCGCCTCTGCCACAGGAAGCCCGAAGCCTTCAAACAGAGAAGGCATCACCAGCACCTGAGTCCGGCGATACCGCTCGATCAGCTCGGCTTCAGTCAATCTTCCTGTAAATGTGACCCGGCCTTCAAGGCTCATGGACCTGACCAGACCGGGAGCATAATGCTTGTCCGGTTCGCCCTTATCTACCACTGTCAGGCTCACTCTAGATGGCAGTTCAGGCATCGCCTCTAAAAGATAACGGAATCCCTTTCGCGGGTCCTCAGCGTTGCCTACGAAGAGGATGTCATCAGGATTCCGCTCCACCGAGGGGTCTGGTGAAAATGTATGCGCATTTACGCCCGTGTAAACGAGGTGAACCTTTTTGGGTTTCACACGGAAAGCTTCTTTCAGCTTTTTCAGACCAACATGAGAAGAGGTGATCATGCCGTCAATCCGGCGGGCCACCATCCCTTGCATCAAGAGAGGGTAAAAAACCGTGTTGTGATATTGTTCCCGCCAGGAAGACGCTCGTGGTAAAAATGCAGCCAGGTCGCGGATGAGCGGATGGTGTATCGTTGAAACGGCAGGAACCCCGTGTGCTCGGGCTAACAGGAGTCCAAATCCCAGTGTTTCGACATCATGAATCACATCAAAAGACCTGGCCCGGTGGAGTTCTTTGAATTTCAAAGCCGCCCTGAGACTGAAGGCCAAAGGCTCTGGGCAGTAACCCGTTCGGCTGGCCACATATTCAAAGAGGTTCAGTGGAGTTAATAAATCTTTCAGGTCGTGTAAAAGAAGTAATTTCTTTATCTTGATGCCCCAGACATGCTTATTGGGCAGCTTGATTACTCGCACCCCAGGCATGGGGTTCGGGTACGGAGGGCCGACGAGCATTGTCACCTCATGTCCCTGTTTTACCAGAGCCTGGCTTAAATTGTACAGATAAATTCCCTGCCCGCCACAGTAAGGATTTCCGCGATAACATTGCAAACAAATGTTCATGGCCGGCGCCGGATTATTCTTCCTGAAGGTCTGCTTGGGGTTCAACCTGAATGGTGAGCAACGTCCAGCCGATCCAAAAACCAAGCCCGAGGAGCCACAAAAATCCGATGGCCACGGGTATAGCGAGGGCCCACCAATTTCTGGCGAAAACACCAATGAGAAATAAAAGAGCGGCAAAGAATGTGCCTAAACAAAGGGCCAATCCTTGAATACGCGAGTACTTATTCATTATCTTCACTCCAATCGTCTAAGCATTTCTTTCGGATTTGGACTAAGTCTCAAAGGATTTTTCACCACCCATAGAGACTCGCTCAATACGAACCACCAGCACGTCAGCCAGGTTGGGACATTTGTGGGCTATCCGGTCCATGGTTTGCAAGATCCTCTTGGCCGTCTTCTCGGGCAGGGACTTTAAGAATCTTCCCCATTTGGGGAAACCCCAAAACAAAGAGATCCCAAAATCCCGATCAATTCGGACATCCCGCGGGAGTATATTCAGGAGGAAAGAACGGTTGAACTTATAGGTGTGATCCTCAGGTTTGTCCCACATGTGAGAGCCTGAAATTCTTTTATCTCTGATAACCTTGTAGATTCGATCATATAACTTCGCGATTCTAAACCCCAGGTTATTGAAGTTGGCGACGGCGATAATTACTCGTCCGTCTGGCTTGAGGACCCTGATCATCTCACGCAAGGCTTGGCCAGGATCGTAAAAGTGATCAATGGCTCCCTTGCAGAAAATTTTATCAAAGCTCTGGTCAGCATAGGGAAGGTTTTCCGCGCTGCCACAAACCAGTCTGAGAGGAACGCCTCTTTTCGAGAAATTTGTTGCAGCCCTGCCTATCATAATATGTGAGCCATCGAATCCGAAGAGGGTTGCCCCTTTGGGTTCTAAAGAAAGCAGGTCCAAGGCGCGGCCGCATCCGATGTCCAGGATCCATTCGCCAGGGCGGGGGTCAACTGTCTCCAGAGTCTCACAGGTCATCCGGTCAATAAGATAATCCGTGTCTGGATTTATTGTGTCAGGAATAACCCCTTCATCGTCCCATTGCTGGTCTATCTGTTCCTGTGTGACCATGGAAATGTTTTCCATTACAAGACATGGTTATCAAAAAAAAGGGATGTTGAACGTATTAAATAAGGCCGAAGGCATATACTTCCTCTTTTGGGATTGTATAAACTATCTCACCATAATACAACCTACTCCCAAAATTCAAGACCCCTTAAAACAGAATTCGGGATTTTAATCTATGGCCTTAATTTTTCCAGCCATTGAGACGAAAAGGGAACTCGGATGTCGCCAATCTCCTGGGCGTAGAAAAGTCGCCCTTTCATCCCGATGGGCCCCTATTCCTTATTAAACCGTCGGCCGAGGCAGTAACCCGGCCGCTTCCACGATCTCAGGAACCTTTTCTTCCCATTCAATGGCCATCAGATGCACACCGGCCACGCCGGGAATTTCTTTGAGCTCTTGAATCTGATCCAAGGCGATCTTTATGCCTTCTTGGGCCTGGCTCCCCTTTTCTGCACCTCGAAGGCGGCTGATGACCTCTTCCGGAACGTCCATGCCAGGAACGGACCTTTGCATGTATCGAGCCATACCAACTGACTTCATGGGCGTGATTCCAGCCAGGATATAAACCTTTTCCGTTAGACCCATGTCATAGGCCTGCTTCATGTACTCCCTGAATTTATCCATGTTGTAAATACACTGGGTCTGGACGAAATCAACACCTGCCGCAATCTTCATGGCTAGACGGTGAACCCTGAACTCAAATGGGTCGGCAAAAGGGTTTACCGCCGCCCCGATAAACAGCCTCGGCTCGGTTCCTTCCTCCATCTCCTGGCCGGAAATCAACTTTCGCTCATCCCTCATCATCTTCACCGTCTGGATGAGCTGGATGGAATCCAGGTCAAAGACATTTTTGGATTCAGGATGGTCGCCGAATTTCTGGTGGTCGCCGGACAGACAGAGCATATTCCGGATACCCAGAGAGGTTGCGCCCAAAATGTCGGACTGGATGGCAATGCGATTGCGGTCCCGACAGACCATTTGCATGTTGGCCTCAATGCCTTCCTGCTGTAAGATCAGGCATCCGGCCAGACTGGACATCCTGACCACACTGGTCTGATTGTCGGTCACGTTTACCGCGTCCACATGATTTTTAAGATACTTCGCTTTCTCCCGAACGACCTCAGCATTCGAACTGCGCGGCGGACCGCATTCCCCGGTTATGACAAACTGGCCGGCGTTAAGAAGCTTTTCCAGGTTACTGTCTGATTTCATAATTTCAAGTCCTCCCTCACGATTTTGCGAGGACCGCCGTCACGGCTTGTGGTCCAATTCTTGAGGGGCTTAACTTGTGTAAGTTGATTCAGCTTGCCCTGCTTCATGAGCTTGGTCACGATCAGGTGCCAGACGCAGTCAATCTCCTTATCAACCTCACACTTGCCATCTGCCGATCCTCCGCAGGGGCCGTTGAGAAGGCTCTTGGAACAGCGGGCGATAGGGCAGTAACCGCCGAAAAGGTGAACCTTGCAATCTCCACAGGCCTGGCAGTATTCGGCCCATATACCATGCTCCATGGATCCGCCCATGAAACAAGTATTAAGGGCCGGATAGACCTGGGCCTCAGGAAAACGTTCGGAAATAAACTGCGGGCCAATACTGCAAGCCATAGATAAAATGAGGTCGTAATTTGGCACCTGTTCATCGAGTGCCTCGATGTACTCCGGATCACATTGACGCTCCAACGTCAATTCGTCCACCTCAAGAGGGTTATTGTCCTTTAACCTGGCAAGGCGGAGGGTAGAAGCCAGAATGCCAACTTCTTTGCTCCCACCGGCGTTACAGACCGTGACGCAGCCTTTGCAACCCACGATGAGAATCTTTTTCGCATCCTTGATCATTTCAATAATTTCATCAAGCGGTTTTCTCTCTCCTACAATCATGGCCTTCCTCTATGTATAACTCTCAGGCTGCCTGGGCCTTGGTTCTTGCAAACGGACTAGGTCCCAGCTCTTTAATTTTGGCGGTGAATTCTTCAGCTACCTGCGCGAAACGTGGTCCGTCGGCCGTAGACATGTTATACATCGCAACCCGCTCCGGTTCCACACCCATGCTTTCCAACACCGTCTGTACGTATTCCACTCTCTTACGAGCTTTGATATTCCCGTTGATATAGTGACAGTCGCCTTCTATGCAGCCAGCCACGTACACCCCATCAGCTCCGTCTTCAAGAGCCTTAAGCAGGTGCAGGATGTCCACCCGACCCGTACAGGGCACGAGGATGATCTTGACATTGGGCGAATACTGCAGTCTCATCGAACCTGCCAGGTCCGCAGCAGCATAAGCTCAGTACTGACAGCAGTAAGCGATTATTTTCGGTTCAAACGCAGCCATACTTCTTACCTCATCTCAATAGTCTTAAGCGATTAAAGCCTTCGTCTTGGCCAGCAGTTGCTCGTCCGTGAAGTGCTGAAGGCTGATGGCTTTACCCGGGCACTCGGAGACACAGGCGCCGCAGCCCTGACAGATTGCCGGCTCAATAACGGCATGGCCTTCTTCGCCAATATGGGGAACGCCAAAAGGACAGGTCCGAACACAGGTCAGGCAGACGGCGCATTTGTCCGGATCAACCACAGCCACAACACCGCCAACGCTTATCGAATCCTTGGCTAAAATCGTTGTGGCCCTGGCGGCCGCGGCCCGAGCCTGCGCAATGGACTCCTCGATTGGCTTGGGATAATGGGCCAGACCGGCCAGGAACATACCTTCATTGGTAAGGTCCACCGGCCGGAGCTTCATATGAGCCTCCAGAAAAAAGCCCTCGGCATTCAGGGAAATTTTATAAACCTCGGAAATCGCCTCACCTTCGTTGGGCAGGATGGCCGTGGCCAGGCATAAGATATCGCAGCTGATCTCAAGCGGTCGGCCTAAAATGGGGTCGGCCACCAAAACCTTGAGTTTGTCCGGACTGACGGCCTCGACCTTGGGTTTGTCCTCGAGATCGTAACGGATGAAAACGACACCCAGTTTGCGGGCCTCGCGGTAAAGCGACTCCCGGAAACCATAGGTCCTGATGTCGCGGTAAAGGATGTAAACTGAGGTTTCAGGGTTTGTCTCTTTGATTTTGATGGCGCTCTGCACGGAGTGACTGCAGCAGACCTTGGAACAGTAAGGCCGTTCCGGCTCCCGTGAACCGACGCACTGGATAAAGGCCACGGTCTCGGCCTCTTTGATGATTTCGGACCCTGCTGCCATGAGTTCATCCATCTCCAGAGCCGTCAAAACGCGGTCATGCCGACCGTATAGATATTCATCGGGTTTCAGCGGTGTTCCGCCGGTTGAGACGATGACCGTCCCGTGGGGAATGCTGACCGTTTTTTCCGGGGTCTTGATTTCGGAGACAAAGTTACCCAGGAATCCGTCACACTTGGTAATCTCTGAGTTAAAGTAAATGTTTATCAATTCAGACGACTCAACCTTGTCAATCAAGCTGAGGGTGTAGGACTTGATGTCTTCGCCGCGCCAGGTTTGGTTGAGTTTGAGGGCGTTGCCGCCCAGGTGGTCGCTTTTCTCAACCAGATGGACCGGAAATCCTTGCTCAGCCATGGCCATGGCCGCGGTCATCCCGGCTACACCCCCGCCAACGATGACGGCTTCTTTGGTCAGACCTAGTTCGGTCTGGTGCAGGGGCTCGAGTAAGGCGACCTTGGCCACCGCGCCGCGGACCAGGTCTTTGGCCTTCTGAGTGGCCTTTTCCGGATCGTCACGATGCACCCAGGAGTCTTGATCCCTGATGTTGGCCATTTCAAAGAGGTATTTATTCAGACCCGCCTGGGCCAGAGTCTCCCTAAACATCGGTTCATGGGTACGGGTCGAGCAGGAGGCCACGACGACGCGGTTGAGGTTGTGTTCGACCACGGCCTGTTGAATTTTGCCTTGGGTGTCCTGGGAACAGGTGAAAAGGTTATGATCCGCCAGCTCGACAAAAGGCAGCGTGCTGGCATATTCAGTCACAGCAGGCACGTCCACTACCCCGCCGATATTAATGCCGCAATGGCAGACGAAGACACCGATCCGGGGAGCTTGGCCAGATACGTCCTGCTCCGGGGGGTACTCGATCGTCTTGGTTTGGGTGAAACGAATTTCGGACAGTTCTGATGTGGCGGCGCTGGCCGCGGCCGACGCTTCCATGACCGAGATGGGAATGTCCTTCGGTTCGCTGATGGCGCCGCAGACGTATATTCCCGGCCTGGAGGTCGCCACCGGCTCAAAGGAGGAAGTCATGACGAAACCGTCTTCGGTTAAATCAACCCCAAGCCGCTCGGCCAGTGCGGTGAATTCGGCGGTAGGCTCCAGGCCAACTGAGAGGACAACCATGTCAAACTCTTCGGTCTTACCCGCCCCGCTTTCGTCCACATAGCGAATAACGAGGTTTTCCTCGGGTGTCTGCTCCACGGTATGGACTCGGCAGCGAACGAAATGGATGCCTTCCTCCTTGGCCCGTTCGTAATATTTTTCAAAATCTTTGCCATAGGTGCGCATATCCATGAAAAAAATGGTGGTGTCCAATTCTTGGACCGAGTGCTCCTTGGCGATCATGGCCTCTTTGATGGCGTACATACAGCAAACGGCTGAGCAGTATGGCCGATCACATGTATTGATATCCCGTGAGCCGATACACTGGAGCCAGGCAATTTTCTTCGGCTCCTTGTTGTCCGACGGCCTGATTAGATGCCCCTGATACGGCCCCGAAGCGGACAGGATCCGTTCAAACTCCATCGAAGAAAGTACGTTCGGGCTGGCGGCATACTGGTAGGTTTGAAAGCGAGCGGGGTCAAAGGCGTCAAACCCGGCGGCCAGAATCACGGAACCGATATCCATTTCGATGACTTCATCCTGCATCAGGTGCGTTTCAAGAGTCACCGCATCGGCTTCGCAGGCCGCAATACATTGATGACACTCACAGCATATCCCGCAGGCCAGACATCGCCCCGCCTCAAGCTGACCCTGCTCAGGATCAAAGCCAAGCTCGATCTCATCAAAGGTTGTTTTCCGTTGCTTAAGTGAAATCTTAGGCATTTCAAGGCGGGACCTTTTCTCGTTATCCGTTGGTATGTCCCGCCAGTTTTTATCGTCCAGGCTTCGGTCAATGGGTTTACGCCCGGCGGTTAAATCTTCACCCCTGAGGTAACGATCAATAGATATGGCCGCCTCCTTGCCACCGGCGACGGCTTCAATGGCCGAAGCAGGGCCGGTCTGCATGTCACCGGCTGCAAAGACACCGCTCCGACCGGTGGCCAGGCTGACAGGGTCAACCTCCACAGTTCCTCCCCGGGTGAAGGTCAGTCCGTCAACATTGGTCAAGGCGTCAACAATCGGCGCCTGACCAATAGCCACGATAACCGTGTCTGCGTCAATGGTCTCGATCCTGGTCTCGTCATACTCCGGGGCAAATCGGCCTTCAGCGTCAAATACCTGGGTCACGGCCTTGAGCTCTATCCCGGTGACGCGGCCGTCTTCCACCAGAAAACGACGGGGACCCCAGGAATGGAGGAAGCTGATCCCTTCTTCCGCAGCCTCTTCAAGCTCCCACTCCCAGGAAGGCATTTCATCGGCCGATTCCAGGGAAACCATGGTCACCTCTTTATCTCCCAGACGAAGGGCGCATCGAGCCGCATCCACGGCCACGTTGCCTCCGCCGATGACCGCCACTTTTTTGCCAAGCGGCGGCGCCTGACCCAGATTGACGTCCTTCAGAAAAGACATGGCCGGATGGATGCCTTCGGCATCCTCGCCTTCGACGTTTAGACTCCGGCTTCCATGAGCGCCCATGGCAAGAAAGAAGGCCTTATAGCCTTGAGCCTCCAGATTCTCGAGACTCAGGTCAGGTCCAAGCGGCGTGTCGTACCTGATCTCAACCCCCAGCCGGGTGATAGCCTCAACCTCCCGGTCCAGGACCTCCGGCGGCAGCCGATAATCAGGAATACCGACGCGCAGCATCCCGCCAGGCACCGAATTGGCCTCAAAAATGGTTGATTTGTAACCTTTTTTGGCCAGATGAAAGGCCGCAGCGAGTCCAGCCGGGCCGGCTCCGATGATGGCCACCTTCTCCGATTTTTCTTCCTCACAGGAAGTCTCGACCTCCATAATATCGGCCTGATCGGCCGCCAGACGCTTGAGAGCCCGGATGGCCACAGGCCGGTCAACTTCAGAGCGCCGACAGACCTCCTCGCAAGGATGAAAACAAATACGCCCCAGGACCCCTGGCAGAGGTAAAACCTCCATGATGACTTCCAGGGCTTCCTTGAAGCGCCCTTCCTTCACCAGAGAGACATACCCGTGAGCGTTGACGTTCGCAGGGCAGGTTATGGTACACGGCGAGGGGTCAAGCTTCTGAATGGCAAAAGCATTCGGATAGGCTTGAGCATAAGGCTTAAAAGTGGCTCTGTCCATGTCAAGCCCCATGTTAAACAGGCTGGGCACCTCGATCGGACAGGCCGAGGCGCATTCTCCGCACCCGGTGCATTTTTCCAGGTCAATATACCGGGCCTTTTTCAGAACCTTGGCCTTCATGTTCCCAGATGCGCCCTTCACATCAAGCAACTCCGCACAGGTATGAACCTCTATATTGATGTGCCCGCCGACTTCGTTGAGTTTGGGCGAGATGATACACATGGAACAATCGTTGGTTGGAAAGGTCTTGTCCAACTGGGCCATACGTCCGCCGATAGCCGGTGTTTTTTCAACCAGGTGAACGTAATAGCCCATCTCCGCCAGGTCCAGGGAGGCCTGAATCCCGGCGATACCGCCGCCAACAACCATCACCGTGCCTATTTTGTCTATATTTATATCTGACATAGTTCTGACCTTTATCTGTAACAAGTTACGCAAAAAACCCTATTTATATATCGGAATAAAAGGACCATGTCAAAGGTTTAGAGAGTAATCTTCAAGATTCTTAATATGGGAAGCCGTTAAAACCAGGGTGTCCATAAGAAAATCCGGAGGGACCGTTAGGCACCCTCCGGAGTTAGATTTCCATCATGCACTGTCCGCTTTGATAACTAGAAGAGCCCTTTGACTTTTCCGCTCACGGTGTCAACGTCAACACGTTTAAAAGCCGGATCCGAGGCCGTGCCAGGCATGAGGCTGATCGCACCGGCCACCGGTACGATAAAACCGGCTCCGCCGTATATCAGGATGTCTCGGATTCTGAGGTTCCATCCCTTGGGCACTCCCTTCACAGACGGGTTGTCCGTCAGGGAGAGGTGAGTCTTGACCATGCAGGTCCCAAGCCCGGAGAGCTCGGAATCCTTTTCTATCCGCTCCGCCTTCTGCAGCGCTTCAGGCGTATATTCTACACCGTCCGCGCCGTAGACCTCGACCGCGATCTTCTCGATGCGCTGACGCAGAGGCATATCAAGCTCATAGAGCAGCTTGAATTCATTTTCTTCCTCGCAGGCGTCAACGACGGCATCGGCAAACTCCAGAGCCCCGTCACTGCCTTTAAGCCAGTGGCTGGAAACGGGCGCCCGGGCCCCGGCCTGTTCAGCCAGACGGCGTACCATGGCAATCTCGGCTTCAGTGTCAGTGTAAAAGGAGTTGATGCAAACCACAGGATTGATCCCGGCCTTCTTAACGGTCTTAACATGGTGAACCAGGTTTTCGCATCCCTTTTCAACCCATTCCACGTTTTCATCCTCGTACTCTTTTGGCATAGGCCGGCCCGGAATGGGAATAGGCGCACCGCCGTGGCACTTGAGGGCGCGAATGGTGGCTACAATAACGGCGCAGTGAGGCTTGAGGCCTGAAAAACGGCATTTCAAGTTCCAGAATTTCTCAAATCCAATGTCCGCACCAAAACCGGATTCAGTGATATGGTAGTCGGCCAGCTTCAATGCGACCCGGTCAGCAATAATCGAGCTCTGTCCAATAGCGATATTGGCGAAGGGCCCGGCATGAACAAAGACCGGTTGACCTTCAAGGCTTTGAAGCAGGTTCGGGTTGATAGCTTCGACCATCCAGGCGGTCATGGCGCCGGCAACCTGAAGGTCTTCTGTGGTGATTGGTTTGCCGCTCTTATCATAGGCCACCACGATCCGGCCCATGCGTTCGCGCATGTCCTTCAGGTCCGTGGCTACAGCCAGGATGGCCATAACTTCCGAACTGACCGCGATACCGAATTTGGAAGGCATCAGAAAACCATCCATCCTCCCGCCAATACCGATTACAATGTTGCGCAAGGCCTGGGCGCAGAAATCCATAATCCAGCCCATCTCCACATTTTTAGGGTCTATGTTGAGCCGTGAGCCCATGTTTCGTCTCGCCATGGTCTCGTCATCATAGTTGAACTCGTGCTGAATGCGCGATGTCACCGCGACCATGGCGAGGTTGTGGGTGTTCATGATGGCGTTGATATCGCCGGTGAGTCCCAGGGAGAATGGTGTGAGAGGGATACACTGGGCCATACCGCCACCGGCCGCCGAGCCCTTGATGTTCATAGTCGGACCGCCGGAAGGCTGACGAATGGCGGCCATGACGTTTTGGCCGCGTTTGCCCATACCCTGAACCAGGCCCATGGTTGAAGTGGACTTACCTTCTCCCAAGGGCGTTGGAGTGATGGCCGTGACATCAATGTATTTTCCATCCGGCTTATCCTTCAGCCTTTCCAGGACCTTAGCAAAATCAACCTTGGCCACGTAATGGCCATGGGGGAGCAACTCCTCCTTTTCGAGACCCATCTCTTCCCCGAGCTGGTAAACAGTTTTCATTGTTTCTTCAATCGCTTCCGCTATCTGCCAATCTTCCATTTTGGTGGGATCTAGAGCCATACCGTCTCCTCCTTAAAGTCATGCTTTTTTTTTACAATATAACCTTTTTAAGCTAGCCTTCTGAAGACAGAGGCTGCGGCAGCTTAATCAGGTTGGAAATTCCTTTTGCTATGTTATGAGATTTCAACCTTGACCGAGGTGATTTGTGAAAATAAATTTTCGAACAAACCTCAGCAGGCCAACACTTGTGAAAAATGTCATTACCACAGAAAAGTATAGCCAGTCAAGCGATTTAACTCAGAAAAATAAACTTTTTCGAAAAAACAAAGCATAAGATTAAATAAAAAATGATAAGGGGCCAGAATCGGGGGTCGAAATTAGCCCGCCTTGTCTTGTGGTCGCCCTGGACTTGAAGCCTATGTGGCCGCAGTTTCCTGATCAGAGCTAGAGAAGATGAAACGACTGCGTTAAGGTTGTACAGACCATGTCATTGGGCGCTGGGCCTTGGTCAGACATCTGCGTCTTATTTGGTCCGAACACATTATTAGCTATTATTTTTACCAGCTATAACCAAGCTCCATATTTTACTCTATAGAGAGCACTCCCCTTGTTTTAAAAAGGATTCCGGGATATATAACCAGTGAGGTATTTCCCTTTGACTCCGTCATTTTTTTCTGCTATTAAACCTATTCTTACAGAATTATCCTTGACCGAGTTGAAGCTCAGATCCAACTTGATCAGAATGTAGAGGACTTTATGTTCAAAATACTGGAAAGAGAAGAAATGGCCCAGGGCACTGTGGTTAAAAACGTTGTTGAGGCGCCTAAGGTGGCGGCCAGGGCCAAACCGGGTCAATTTGTCATTCTTAAGGCCAACGAGACCGGAGAGCGTATACCGCTGACTATGGCTGACACGGACCTGGAAAAAGGCACCATCACCATTATTTATCAGGTCGTGGGTAAGTCCACTGCTTTGTTCAAAACGATGCAGGTCGGTGAAGGCTATCAGGACTTGCTCGGACCTCTCGGTCGGCCAACCCACATCGAGAAGCGCGACGGCCTGGTCATCTGCATCGGTGGCGGAACCGGGACGGCCGTAGTGCATCCCATAACCAAGGCTTTCAAGGAAAGAGGTAATGAAGTCGTGGCCATCATCGGTTCGCGCACCAAGGATTTGCTCATTCTGGAAGACGAGATGACTGCGGCCTCCAGTGAGATCAGAGTCTGCACCGACGATGGGTCTTACGGCCACCACGGTTTTGTGACCGAAGTGCTTGAGGAGTACCTTAAAGGAGATAGAAAAATAAGTCTGGTCGTCGCCGCCGGCCCGGTGCCGATGATGAAGTTCGTTTCAAAGATGACCAAGGAATACGATGTCCAGACCATGGTCAGTCTTAATTCCATAATGATTGATGGCACCGGTATGTGCGGCGGCTGTCGCGTTTCAGTTGATGGGAAAACACGTTTCACCTGCGTCGAAGGCCCGGAGTTTGACGGGCACCAGGTTGACTTCGACGAACTGATGCAGCGCCTGTCCGCTTACCAGGAAATGGAAAAAGTGGCCATGGAAAAATTTGAACACGATTGCAAAATTGGTCTGAAAAGGTAATAGTTTTCATCCGGATGCGGAGATAGAAAAGATGGCAGAAAAAAAAGAAAAGATTCCCCGGCAGCATATGCCGGAACAAGAGCCCCAGGTTAGGCGTAGTAATTTTGACGAGGTTCCCCTTGGATATTCGCCTGAGACGGCCCAGCTTGAGGCCAGCCGGTGCCTTCAGTGCAAGAGACCATCCTGTATAAGCGGTTGTCCGGTCGAGATTGATATTCCCGGTTTTATCCGTTTAATCAAGGAAGGCGACTTCAGCGGCGCTATCGCCAAGCTCAAGGAGAAGACGGCTTTGCCAGCGGTTTGCGGACGAGTCTGCCCTCAGGAAGTCCAATGCGAGCTTGTGTGCGTCCTGGGCAAAAAGGAAGAGCCCGTGGCTATTGGTCGTTTGGAGAGGTTTGCCGCTGACATGGCTCGGGAGAAAGGCGACAAGACGTTGCCTCCGGTTGCCGACAAGACCGGAAAGAAGGCGGTGGTGGTAGGTTCTGGACCGGCCGGGGTGACGGTGGCCGGAGATTTGATCCTCAAAGGCCACGATGTAACTATTTTTGAGGCTTTCCACAAAGCCGGTGGAGTGCTTGTTTATGGTATTCCCGAATTCAGGCTGCCCAAGGCCATTGTTCAGGATGAGATGGACTCTTTGGCCGAGTTAGGCGTCAAGTTTGAACTGAATCAGGTCGTGGGCCGTACCATCACAGTGGACGAGCTTTTAGAAGAATACGATGCGGTTTTCATTAGCGTGGGCGCCGGGTTACCCCGTTTCTTGGGCGTCCCGGGCGAAAATCTCATCGGTATTTATTCGGCCAATGAGTATCTGACCCGTTCCAATCTCATGAAGGCCTATCTCTTTCCAGAATACGATACACCTATTGTTCGAGGTAAAGACGTTTGCGTACTCGGAGCGGGCAACGTGGCCATGGACTCGGCCCGCACAGCACTGAGACTGGGCGCGGAAAGAGTAAGGATCGTTTACCGTCGGTCGCGTGAGGAAATGCCTGCCCGGGCTGAAGAGATTCACCATGGAGAAGAGGAGGGCGTGGAGTTCTATCTCCTGTCGAACCCGGTCGAGTTTATTGGTAACGAAAACGGCCGGGTCAAGGCCATGGATTGCATTAAGATGGAACTGGGTGAGCCGGATGAATCCGGCCGGCGGCGTCCTATTCCGATTAAAGGCTCCAACTTTATCCTGGAGACCGATCTGGTGGTTATTGCCGTGGGTGCTGGCGCCAACCCATTGATCACGTCCGCAACTCCAGGCCTGGAAGTCAACAAATGGGGCTATATCCTGGCTGAACCGGAGACAGGCAAGACCAAGAAATCCAGGGTCTGGGCGGGCGGCGATATCGTTACCGGGCAGGCCACGGTTATTTTAGCCATGGGCGCCGGAAGAATAGCGTCCAACTCCATTCATCAATATCTTACCTGGGGTTGGTGATCCCGATTTATAAGGGAAAGGGAGGGGCCTGCCCCTTCCTTTACGGATTTAAGAATGCGCGAAGAAATAGTAGACGTACAAAACCAGAGAGATCACCGAAACATCGAGGTTGACAAGGTCGGTGTAAAGAATATCCGCTACCCTATTACCGTCCTCGATAAGGCCAAAGGCAAACAGCGGACCGTGGCGAGCATAGATATGTACGTCAACCTGCCTCGCCAGTACAAAGGCACTCACATGTCCCGCTTCATTGAGATTTTGTCCGAGTACTGCGACGAGATCTCCTTGAGGAGTTTGAGGATTATCCTTGAGGAGATGAATCGGCGTTTGAACGCCAAATCAGCACACCTGAAGCTGACCTTCCCCTACTTCATTGAAAAAAAGGCCCCGGTGAGCGGCACGGCCAGCCTGATGGAGTATCAGTGTTCTTTCAACGGGTCCCTGAATCATGAGAGCCTGGATATCATTATCGAACTTGGAGTGCCCATCACCACGCTCTGCCCGTGCTCCAAGGAAATCAGTGAGGTGGGGGCTCATAATCAGCGGGGTGAAGTGCGGGTGGCCGTTCGCTTTAATAAGTTTTTATGGATTGAGGATATCATTCGCCTGGTGGAAACCTCTGCCTCTGCCGAGGTCTTTTCCTTACTTAAACGAAATGATGAAAAGCTGCTCACTGAAACGGCCTACAGAAACCCCATGTTCGTGGAAGATGTGGTGCGCGAGATTGCCCAAAAATTGAACAACGATAGGAATATCACCTGGTTTTCGGTCGGGGCGGAAACCTTCGAGTCCATTCACAATCATAACGCTTACGCCTTTATCGAACGTCGGAAATAAGCTTTTTAAAAGATAAGGCTGTCTTCAATTAACAGAAGGAGCTTTTTAAAAAAAGTCCCCCTCTGAAAGCACGACATTTTCTTAAATTAGGAGCAGACCAAATGAGTGACCTTAAGACCGCGTACCGGCGCCTGATGGATGACCACTTCCCTGATGAGATGAAGATCACCTTGGGCGAAACGACCCTTATTTACAGGAAACAGACGTGGAAAATTGAGGATGAGCAAGGGAATTTGGTGGAAAAAGGCTTGCGCTACGGCGAAAATCCCGGCCAGGAGGCCGCTCTGTACCGGCTGGTCAATGGCAACCTGACCCTTGGAGAAATTGAGTTCATTGGCCCGGGCAGGGAACTGGTCAGCGGCCTGGACGCGGACGCCATGCTCCAGTTTGGCAAACATCCTGGCAAGATCAACCTGACCGACGTGGATAGCGCCTTGGGCATCCTTCGCTATCTGACCAAACGGCCCACAGCAGTAATTGTCAAGCATAACAACCCTTGCGGTGTGGCCAGTGCCGCCAGTCTGGCTGAGGCTTATGCTAAGGCCAACACGGCCGACCGAGTAGCCGCCTTTGGAGGAGCCGCCAGCTTTAACCGGGCCATAGACAAGGAGACCGCTAAACTGCTTCAGAATAACTACCTGGAGGTGGTGGTCGCCCCGGAATATGAAGAAGGGGTTCTTGACATTCTAACTAAAAAAAAGGACCTGCGCATCATCCGGATCAAGGCTTTAGACCGCCTTGAGGATTACACCTTGACTCGTTTTCTGGACTTCAAGAGTCTTATGGACGGCGGTCTGATCGTCCAGCAATCGGCTGTCAATACCATTCTGTCCAAAGAAGACTTCCAGCCTGCGGTGGCCGAATACCAGGGCCGGACCTATAAGCCGGTGCGCGAGCCGACCGACCGTGAATACGATGACCTCGTTTTCGGCTGGGCCGTGGAACAGGGCGTGACTTCTAACTCCGTACTTTACATCAAGGACCAGGTTACCGTGGGCATCGGCACGGGTGAGCAGGACCGGGTCGGGGTGGCGGAGATCGCCATTTTCAAGGCTTACTCCAAATACGCTGACGCTCTTTGCTTCAAACTTCACGGCCGGTCTTATAAAGAACTGACTCTGGACGTGGCTGAAGGCAAGGCCGATAAAGAATTGCAGGATCAGATTGATAATGAAACCAAGGCCAATAAAGCCGGATTACCCGGCGCCGTCATGATCTCAGACGCCTTCTTCCCCTTTAGAGACGGTGTGGACGTGGCCATTAAAGAAGGCATTTCAGGCATCGCTCACCCGGGCGGCTCTGTCAGAGACTGGGAATCAATCGAGGCCGCCAACCAGGCCGACCCGCCCGTGGCCATGGTCTTTACCGGCCAGCGGGCCTTCAAGCATTAAAGGCAGAAAAAACGCCGCACCATAACGCAGGACTATAAATATCCCAATTCAGTGAGTCGTTTTTTAATGACCTCGGCTTCCGCTTCTGAGTAGTCTTCACCGGGGATGGCCGGGATGCGACCCAGAATTTCCAAGGTGCGGATGATCCGCGCCAGGCCATCCTCAGGGCTTTCCTCGTGCGTGCGAACCACCACTTCAGGGTTTTCAGGGACTTCATACGGGTCGTCTATGCCGGTGAAATGCTTGATTTCACCGGCCAGGGCCTTACGGTACAGGCCTTTGGGGTCCCTTTCCACACAGATTTCTAACGGACAATCAAGAAAGACCTCGATAAAATTACCAATCTCCGCCCGAACCTCATCCCGGACGCTTTGATAGGGGGATATGGCGGCTACAATAACAGCCACGCCATTGCGGGCCAGGAGATGGGCGACAAAGCCGATGCGCCGAATGTTGGTGTCCCGGTCCTCCCTGGAGAAACCCAGACCCTTGCTTAAATTTTTTCGAATGATATCGCCATCTAAGATTTCCACAAGCAAGCCCCGCTCCAGGAGAGTCTCCTGAAGAAGCTTGCTCAGGGTGGTCTTGCCTGAGGCGCTCAATCCGGTAAACCAGACACAGAAACCCTTACCCATCTAACGCTCCTTCACTGTCTTTCATTTTTGCTATTTGCTGGAAGCTGGCTTGAATAACGGGCGATTTTTTTCCAGCTGGTCCATGAACTGAACCGATTTAAGCTCCCGGCCAAGGGTATAGGTAATATAAGCGCGTAAAAAGAGTTCGGTTTCCTCCAGAACCCGGGCGGACACCCTGACCCGGTTGATTTTTTCCAGTTCCAGTATCAGGGCCAGGTCCATGAGTTTAAGAGTCCCCATGGAGACGGGAAATCCAGATGGGCTGCAGTCCTGGCAGACGACCCCTCCATGCTCAGGTTTCATGGCCAGGGGCTGTCCCTCATGGGTTGATCGGCCGCAGAGCGGGCAGGCTGAAACATTGGGCCCAAAGCCTGTCTGGTTGAGGAATCGAAGCTTAAAAATGAAGGCATCTTCTTGCGGCCGCACTCCCGCATCAAGGCGATCCAGGAACCAAATTAGAAGATCAAAGACCATTGGAGCCGGATCAAGAGGAGCGCAGAAAGCATCCACAAGTTCCAGGGCGTAGCTGGCCAGGGCTAGCCGGTTCAAATCCTGAGCCACGGCTTCAAAACTCCTGACCAACTCGCCTCTATCCAGCCTCACCAGATCCCGCCCTGGGGAAGCGGTGAATTCCAACTTTACAAGGGCCAGGGAGGACAGGATGTTTCCGAAACGCTTGCGGCTCTTGCGGCCGTGTTTGGCCAAACCACCTATCTTACCTTGCTCCCGGGTAAAAAAAGTTACGATCAGATCGGCTTCACCGTAGTTGGTCCGACCCAGCACCATGGCCGGGAGTCTGTACTGGCCTTTTTCCATACTATTTTTTTTTATCTCTGGCAGGCGTTTTCAAGGGAACGCTTCCGCTTCACTTACTTCAAAAACTTCAGCCCAGGATTTTTCGCTCGTGGGACTCTGTGCCTGTCAGGAAAGATTCTAGGAAACGCCAGGGTCTGGCGCGTCTTATCAAAAAGATTTGGCTGAATTGCTGGTCAGGGATTTTCCCGGGGTTGAGGCAGGGTGATTTCTTTTACCTGCCCGCGCTCCCCAATGGGAGGCAAGGCCTCGCCATCCAGAAAAAGCTTGATTCCTCCAGCATTACCTATCTTGAGTTTGAACAATTTCTCAGCCTGCCACGACATGGTTTCACCGGCGCTCAGGAGGTACTGTTTAGTCCTCTGTCCGTCAATGAAGATTCGAATCCAGGTTTCTTCAATAACATCTACTCTCAAGGTATGCTGACCGCCCTCAAATGTTGGGGTTGCATCCTGGACAAGAGGCGCGCCCCCGGGTTCCTCAGCCGCGGCCTGGATTTCTTCAGGAGCCTCAGGCTGAGCCGTGCTATGTTCCCTGGCGGTTTCTTTGTCCGCGGTTCCTGGCGCCTCAGTTAATGGAGGTCCTGGTTCAGCGGTCTGCTCCATTGCTTCATCGGGTACCGGTATTTCAGCTAAGGAAGCAAACATCTCTGCGGTCGGTTTTTGCTCCACCGGCGCGGGCATAGAGACTTGGGGTGTAGGGGCTAGCGAGGCGGGTTTTTTTTGGCGGCTGAATAAATAATACCCCCCCAGTGCAAGGACCGCTGCCACAAACAGGGCGATGACAACGATGGGCAAGATATAATTATTCTGCGTCTGAACAGCGGTAATTGGCGGCTGAACACTTTCCGGCGCCACGTCGTAAATATTATTATACTCCTCAAGGAGTTCTTGCTCGTCCAGCTCCAGCTCCCGGGCATAAGCTCGAATGAAACCCTTGACATAGACTGAGGCTGGCAGACGAGTGTCATCACCAGACTCCAAGGCCTCCAAATTATGCACAGGAACCCGGATCGCCTTGGACACCTCCTCAAGGGTTAACCCTTTGTTCTCTCGTTCTTTCTTGAGGTGCTGCCCAAAGGTCTCTGATGTAACTTCCATGGTCATAGCCTTTCCCTGTTCAGGGATAAAATCTATCCATTAATCGCGGAAATGGAATAGCCTCACGGACATGCTTGAGCCCGCAAAGCCAGGCCACGGTCCGCTCCAAACCCAGCCCAAAGCCGGAGTGGGGAACAGAACCGTAACGCCTCAGGTCCAGGTACCATTCCAAAGGCTCTCGGGGAATACCTTCTTTCTCCATACGGTTTACAAGGGCATCAAGGTCGTCTTCTCTTTGTGAGCCTCCGATAATTTCGCCATAACCCTCCGGGGCCAGCATGTCAACACAAAGGGACAGCCGCGGATCGGAAGGGTCGGATTTCATGTAAAAGGCCTTGGTTTGAACAGGGTAGCGGTGGATTAAAAGCGGGCGGTCGAATCGGCTGGATAGAAGTGTCTCATCCGTTCCACCCAGGTCCTGACCCCACTCAAGTCCGCTCCCCAGGCGTTTTAATTCTTCCAGCGCCTCATCGTAGGTCAGTCGGATAAAGGGAGGTGTGACTTTTTGAAGCGCCTGTGTATCCCGTTCAAGGGTCTCCAATTCCGCACTCCGTTTTTGAAGAATTCTATCCATGAGAAAAGAGATAAGGTCCTCGGCCAGGTCCATAATGTCGTCAAGATCGGCAAAGGCCAATTCTGGCTCGACCATCCAGAACTCGGTCAGGTGCCGTCGGGTCTTGGACTTTTCAGCCCGAAAGGTGGGGCCGAAGGTGTAAACCCGGCCCAGGGCCATGGCCCCTGCCTCGGCATACAGCTGCCCGCTCTGGGTCAGGTATGCTTCGCTGTGGCCAAAGTATGGAACTGTAAAAAGGGTCGAGGCGCCTTCGCAGTTGGACGGACTAAAAATCGGAGCGTCCAGGCGTATAAAGCCCTGCTGATCGAAGTATTCCTGGATAACGCGAATCAATTCCGCCCTGATACGCATGACGGCCTGCTGACGCCTGGACCGGAGCCAGAGATGCCGCCTTTTGAGCAAGAAATCCGAGCCGTGTTCCTTCGGAGTGATAGGGTATTCCTCTGCTAGCTTGATGATCTTCAGATTGGTAAGATTGATTTCATATCCGCCCGGAGCCCGTTTGTCCGCCTTCACCAGGCCGGTTATTTCAATCGAAGATTCCTGAGTCAGATCATGGTAAAGATTAAAAACCTCGGCTGGCACATCAGCCTGGCTCATGACCGTTTGAACGATCCCGGTTCCGTCGCGGAGCAGCAGGAAGTGAACCTTGCCACTGGTGCGTTTGTTATATAGCCAGCCGTTTAAGGTCACTGCCTGGCCAACGTGGTCGCCCAGTGTCTCAACTCTCATCCAGGGGTGCAGCATCAGTTGCCTCAGGTTAAAGCTTGATCTTGATGATAGATTTAGTTCGCGTTTCTCTCAACCATTCATTATACTTTTTTTCGAGCTCCAGGGTGATTAAAATCTCTTGGATTCTTCTCTTGGCCTGTATAACGGCCTTCTCATCCGAACCATACCTTGTCACAACCTGCAGGATTTGAATGGTTTGGCCTAACCTTATCGGATGAGTAACCTGACCGTCCTTTAAATTTTTGAGAGCTTCTTTGATTGCGGGTGCCATCTCGTTCCATGCAACCAGCCCCATGTCTCCACCCGCAGCGGCGTTGCTGCCTTCAGAGTATTCACGAGCCGCATCGGTAAAATCCTGGCCGGCCTTGATTTTAGCAGAGATCTCTTGAGCCCGGGTTATTTTTTCCTGGACCGCGCTTTCCGAAGCGCCTAAAGGCAATTTGAGCAGGATATTGCGGATATGGACCTTATCCTCGTGAATGAAATCTTTGGAATGGGCCTGGTAATAGGTCTCGATCTGTTCATTTGAGATGATAATTCGAGGGCGCATCTCCTGGTTGATCAGTTTCATCTTGTTTAACTGCCCGTAAAGATCGCTTTTAAACATGGCTAGGGTCATGCTTAGCCGATCCAAATTGGCCTCGAATTCTTCCTGCGTGACTGAGTTTAATTTCTTGAACCGTTCCAGGGCCCGATCCACTTCATTATCGCTGACAGTAATACCAAGCTTTTTGTTCTCTTGTTGCAGCAGTTTGCGCTCGATCAGCATTTCCAGAATCTGTCTGCGTATCTGGTTAATCTGGGTCCGGTCTTGGGTCGGTTTCTGTTTCAAAAAGGCTTTCAGGCGGAGGTCAACTTCCTGTAAGGTGATAATGTCCCCATTGACCACCGCCACGATTCGATCCACTATCTCCGCTTCAGTTGAAGCGATGTTAATACTCAGTGTGAGGACTAGCGCCAACAACCCGATTATTAATGCTTTACGCATTTGATGTTCCTTATTGATGTTTCGTTTCCCGTGCCTAACGTTTCAATGAAGTTAGAAGAGGGTTAATCTTTATTTTCGCATTGGCCCTGAGTTCTTTAATCCACTCAGTTAAAATCTCGGCCTCCTGACGGGCTATTATTAGCCGGTGTAAATATGCTTCTACTTCCTTAAGGCTCATGGGCCTGGCCGGTTTGACCTCGAGAACCTTGAAGATGGTGAATCCATACCTGCTCTCCACCACCTCACTGACCAGGCCAGGCTTGGTCTCTAAGATGGCCTGCCCTAATTCGGAAGGAAGGTTGTTCGGGTTGATCCAGCCGATCACTTCTTTTAAGGAACCGGCATCCCTGTCTTTATAATTTTGAGCTATAGTCCCAAAATCCTGGCCCGAACGAATTCTGCGGAGGGCCTTTTCAGCCTCTGCCTTGGTAAGGCAGGTAATATGCTCCACCCTGACTAAAGGGGGATGTATTAGTTCGGATCGGTGAGTCTCATACAATGCCTGCCATTCCTGCGGGTTTATATTGACCCTGGACTTGACTTCAGTCTCTATAATCTTTGTTATGAGCAGGCTTCGCTTCAAGCTCTCCAGCCATTCATCCATGAGGAGGTACTCCTTGATGAGCATCTCCTCGAATGATTGACCGGGGTAGTCGGCCTTGATCTCACTGACCTTGCGCGCCAATTCTGCCTGGGTGATGTTTACCTTTAGTTTTTCGGCCTCCTGTAAGATCAGCTCTTCCTCAATAAGCTGCTCGAGGATTTTCTCGATCACCTTGCCTTCATGTTCTGTAGTGTCCTGAAGTCCGGAGGATGAATGAAGGGCATGGCTCAGGTGCTCCATTTTAATAGGGCGGCCGTTCACCAGAGCCGCCACGTCCTCCCCCACGTCCGTTGCGCATCCAGTTAAACAGATGACAGAAGAAACTGCTATCAGGAGGATTTTCAGACGGCCGCGCCTAGTCATTTGTGCTCCTCCGGACTAACCTGAGTTTCCCTCCTTGAACCCCAAAGGGTTGAGTAAAAAAGAGAGGCCTTTGATTCCCGAATGTAGTCCTTCAAGTGATCTCTTGCAAGATGTTTCTTGCCTTTTTGAGGCCTTTAAGGTCGGAAAGGCCACCCAAAGCCAAATAAAGACGACCGTCCGGGTAGAGCCGGGCCTGCTCAGGATAGTTGTTGATCAAGTCCAGGACCTTTTCCGGGTCGGTCCGGCCATTTTCGATGAAAGACAAGGTCAACCCTCCCTGGCCCATCTCCATTTTTTTAATACCGGCTTTTACAAGCAATTGCTTTAATTCTATCACTTTTACGAGGCGCCGCACTTCGGGAGGCAGTGGACCGTAACGGTCAATCAGCTCATCACAAAGATCGGTCAGCTCATCCGCATTCTTAAGCGAGGAAAATCGGCGGTAGTGAATCAAACGCTGTTCTGTATCCGGGACATAGATTTCAGGAATAAAGGCCGATAGATTCAGGACCATCTCCGGGTCCACCTCTTGGACTGGTTGTTCACCCTTGAGTTCCCGAATGGTCTGTTCCATGAGTTGAACGTA
This sequence comes from Deltaproteobacteria bacterium, assembly GCA_019308995.1. NCBI lineage: Bacteria > Pseudomonadati > Myxococcota > Myxococcia > Deltaproteobacteria bacterium. Next base: position 30,185 of record JAFDHD010000014.1, read on the forward strand.
CATCTCATAGCCCACAGCAGCAATATGCCCGGACTGAGCCACTCCGAGGAGGTTTCCCGCACCACGATTTTGAAGATCGTGCAAGGCAATCTTGAAACCCGCCCCGAGCTCGGAAAAGTCCATCAGCGCCTTCAGCCTTTTGCGGGCCACCCTGGTCAGGTTGTCTTCACTGGTCACCAGAAGATAGGCGTAAGCCTGAACGTCAGAACGGCCGACCCGGCCGCGAAGCTGATAAATCTGGGCCATGCCGAAATGATCGGCGTTATTGATGATAATGGTGTTGGCGGTCGGGATGTCCAGGCCTGATTCGATGATGGTTGTGGTCACCATAACATCTATTTCCCGGCGAAGGAATTTGAGCATGACCCTCTCCAGGTCTCTTTCCTTCTGTTGGCCATGAGCCACACCGAAACGAACCAGAGGCATGAGCTTCCTGAGCCGGAAGGCCAGAACCTCGATATCCTTGACTCGATTGTGCACAAAAAAGACCTGCCCTCCTCGATTCAGTTCCTGGGCGATGGCCTCGCAGACAGTCGTCTCATCGTATCTGAGAAAGTAGGTCTTGATGGCCTGCCGGTCTTGAGGCGGCGTTTCAATGGTCGAAAGATCCCTGATACTTGTCAGTGACATCTGTAAGGTGCGGGGAATCGGGGTGGCGCTCAAGGCCAGCACGTCTACCATGAGCTTGAGCTTTTTCAGTTTCTCCTTCTGTTTGACTCCAAAACGGTGTTCCTCGTCAACGACGAGCAATCCCAGGTCCTTGAAAGCGACATCACGTTGAAGGAGGCGATGGGTTCCGATAATGACATCCACCTGGCCAGCGGCCAGCCGGGAAAGGATCTCACGCTGCTGGCTGCGTCCCTTGAAACGGGATAAAACTTCTATCTCGACCGGGTATTTTTGAAGCCGTTCTTTAAAGGTCTGGTAATGCTGTTCCGCCAGAACGGTGGTCGGAACAAGAACAGCCGCCTGCTTACCGTCCAGGACGGCCCTGAAGGCGGCGCGCATGGCCACTTCCGTCTTGCCAAAGCCCACATCGCCGCAGACCAGCCGATCCATGGGTTTTTCCGACTCCATATCGGATACGACCTCAGTAATGGCCGCCAGCTGATCGGGCGTCTCCTCATACTCGAAAGCAGCTTCGAACTCCCGGTAGTATCCATCCGTGGGTGAGAAAGCATGACCTTTTCTGGCTTCCCGGGCGGCGTAAAGGCGAATGAGGTCTTCAGCCATTTCCCGGATGGAGGTCTTGATTTTACTCTTAACTCTCTCCCAGGATTCACTTCCCAGTTTATCCAGGCGCGGTGGGCTGCCATCTGCCCCAATATATTTTTGAACGGCGCTAAAGCGGTCCACAGGCACATAAAGCCTGTCACCGTCCCGGTAAACGAGATGGAGATAATCGTTGGACAGCCCGCCCACATCCAGTTTTACCAGGCCCTGGTACTGGCCGACCCCATGATCTACATGGACCACGAAATCTCCAAGAGACAGGTCTTGAAAACTGGAAAGATGGACCCCTTTAATCTCCTCGATCGCCCGCCTGACAACCCGGCGCTTCGGGCCAAAGAGTTCCTCTTCGGAGACAAAAGCACGGGCGAACGAATCCAAAACGAAACCGGCTGATAAAAAACCTACCTTCAATCGAAATTGGGCCGTGGACTTGGTCAGGTCTTTTCGGCTCCCGAAGTCTAAGGCTGGATATAGGCTGTAACCCTCCAGCAGCCCGGCCATGCGCCGGGCTTGTTCCTCGGTATGGCAGACCAGGACAACCTCCAGGCCTCGATCAAGCCAGGCCCTGACCCGGGCCACCAGGGGAGCCAGAAGCCCGCCCGATATGTCAGGTCGCTCCATCTGAGTCCTGAGGTCCTGGTTCGTTTCGATGCGGAAGTGGAAAGAAGGGGATGAGGCAGAACGATCCAGGACACTTAATTCCTTGATCCGGATGACTGGCTTTCCCTCAAGGGACTCTGTAAACCGTTCAGGGGTCTGGTACAGCCGCTCCAATTTCAGGTGAGGCTGGTTTTCCTGCTGCAGCCGCTCCAGATGAGCTTCGAGTCGGTCAAGATGTTCGGCGCCGACCTGGATAAAGCGTTCCGGATCGAGGATCAGCCGGATGGTCTGCGGGTCGGCATAGTCATTTGGCGCGTAAAGCCGGTCATAAAACAGAGGCAGGAAAGACTCCAGGCCGGGAAAGTATTCAGCCTGAGATATTTTTTCTTCCAGGGGAGCGCATATGGCTCCCGGCCAGCCCGCTTCGTCAGCCATCGTTCTGAAAGCCGCCAGGGCCTGTTCAGCCCGGTCCGGCTCGAAAATAATCTCATTGGCCGGGAGGAGCACCAGTTCTTCGATCTCCTTTACTGTGCGCTGGTCAAGGGTTCTGAAGGTTCGGAGAGACTCGATGTAGTCCCCGAAAAATTCGGCTCGCACCGGCCGCCTGACTCCAGGAGGATATAGGTCCAGGATGCCGCCCCGAACCGAAAAGTCGCCCGGCCCCTGAACCATGGGGCTGGAGTAGTATCCAGTGCGGACCAGGCTGGCTAAAAGGTTCTCCCGATCCACTTCCTGGTTGGTTTCTAAAAAATCCACCGAGTTAGAAAGAACCGACCCGGGCAGGGAAAATTGAAGGGCAGCTGAGGCAGACGTCACTACTACCAACGGACGCCGGCCGGTTATCAGAGCGTAAAGAGCCCACAGCCGTTCGAAAACCAACTCCGGCGCTGGCGATTGGCCGGTAAAAGGCTTGACGTCATTGGAAGGCAACAGGAGGATTGCTTCATCCGCCGCACCTTCAGGCCAGAAGAATTCCATGTCACGCACAAAATCTTCGGCCTCGAGAGGAGTTGGCAGAAAAACCAGGTAAGTCCCGGCCTGACGATTAAGCATCTCGGCTAAAATAAAGGCCGTGGCGGAAGAACTGAGTCCGGTAAATTCCACCTGCTGCCCCGAGGCAGGTATCAGTTCGGCCGCATCTTGAGAAAGCGGTTTCATCTCGCAGCCTCACACTAAGGGCCAACAGACCCTTTACATCATTAACTAATTGATTATACTCAAATCCTTTAAGAAGGCAAGCCCTGGTTGCATGTCCGTTCCGATGAATATTGAACTCAAGATATCTGCTAACAAGATTGTGGAATTTTCAGGGGCAATAGTGACCGCCTCATAAATGCTCCTTACTTTGGTGACCGTCTGATAAGAACCGGCGTTTCTAGAGTTAAATCAGGAGAATTTTCTGCTGAGCCCATGCTCCTGGCAATCTCCAAAAAACCGCTGCTGCCAGCAATGGCCATGTATTCTCCCGGCTTGACCGCGCGGTAGGAGGGGGCCAATCCCTTGAGAGTCACCGATCCGGCGGAAATGTCCAGATTCCAACCATTGCATTCTTTTACTGGAATATTGGTGATGAGGTTGCCAAAACGATCAATATAAACCACCCGGCCCTCGATGAAATCCGGTTTGATTTCAGGCTTAAGGGGCGCCAATCTAACCGGGCCGGTTGCCAGGGGTCCAACCTCTTTAAAGGCGAACCCCAGGGAGAGGTGAGCAGCGGCCGGGGCCATATAATCCCTGCCGTGGAAGGTTCGGCTGATCTCAGGAAGGGTCAGAACCGGGTTTTCAATGTAACGGGCTTCAAAGGAAGCGGCCTCATCCAGGACGTAGCTAAACAGGCCATTGTCAGGGCCGACAAAGGTTTGGTTTTCGGCCTGAATAGCGATGACAGCTCGATTCGTGCCCACACCTGGATCAACCACCCCGAGATGAATAGTTCCCGCTGGGAAATAGGGAAAGGCGCTCAAGAGAATAAAGGCAGCCTGAGTCAGGCCCTGTGGTGGGAGTTCGTGAACCAGGTCCACCAGCTTCACGGAAGGATTGATTCTGAAGATAACTCCTTTCATAACCCCGACAAAATGGTCCTGCAGGCCGAAGTCTGTGGTTAAAGTAATTACCGACACCCCTTTAATCTCCTTTTAAACCCAAATATAAAATATACAGCCTTGAGATCATACCAAAAAAATAATCACTCTGCCTGCCTAAACAGGGCGTAAGGATACTCTGATCATTTTTATGCCTGGCGATTCCTTTACAGGGTTAGTTTGAAAGCCTTACAAACGAGAGGAAAATGTTTGACAACCCTTTCTTGATGAAATATATGCATTGCTTGAGGCCGCAGAGGGTTCTGATGACGCCGCTTCAGGCTGCTTCCAGACGTGGATTCCTAAAGATAAGAGGTATGGCTGAGTCGGCTTGACGTAAGATCAGCCAGGCTGTGATTAGGCAAGGCAAAGAAGCGACGGGTGGCTCCGACGGAAAAGGATACTTGAACACGATTCCTTTAAAAACAGATACTTACTAAATTACACAAAAAGTTTGGAGTAGACAAACCATCATAGGAGGAATACATGAAAGATATTGTTATTGCCAGCGGAGCTCGAACACCAACCGGACGCTTTGGCGGCGCTTTGAGGGATATTACTGCCGTGGAACTTGGAGTGGTAGCCATGAAAGAAGCTCTGATAAGGGCCGATGTAAAGCCTGAAGAGGTGGACGAGGTCGTCTTGGGTAATGTCCTGCAGGCCGCTCAAGGCCAGAATCCCGCCCGGCAGGTAGCTTTAAAAGGCGGGTGCCCTGTGACCACCATCGCTGCGACGATCAATAAGGTTTGCGCTTCAGGGCTCAAATCGGTCGCCATGGCTGCTCAGTCCATCAACGCGGATGATGCGGACATAATCCTGGCCGGAGGCATTGAGAGTATGAGCCAGGCCCCGTTTTATGTAAACAAGGCGCGCTGGGGAGTCCGTATGGGTGATGTCCAGATGATTGACGGCATGCTTTACGATGGACTGATGGATATTTTCAACCGCTATCATATGGGCATAACTGCGGAGAATGTCGCAGAGCAGTTCGGGATCAGCCGCGCCGACCAGGATGCCTTGGCCTTTTCCAGCCAGGAGAAGGCCCTGGCGGCTATAAAATCCGGCCAGTTTAAGGATGAGACCGTACCGGTCATGGTCCCGCAAAGAAAAGGGGAGCCCAGTGTTTTTGACACAGAAGAACACCCGCGTTCCACCTCGGTTGAGGCCTTGTCGAAACTGTCTCCTGCTTTCAAGAAAGGCGGGACCGTCACCGCGGGTAACGCCTCAGGTATTAACGACAGCGGGGCCTGTGTTGTGGTTATGTCCAAGGAGACGGCGGCCAAGCGAGGTATTAAACCTTTAGCCAGAATTGTCTCATACGCGGCTGCCGGTGTGGACCCATCTATAATGGGTACCGGCCCTATCCCGGCCACGGAAAAGGCCCTGGCCCGAGCCGGTATGACGGTTGACGATCTGGATCTTATTGAGGCCAACGAGGCTTTTGCCTCCCAGGCCATTGCTGTAAATCGCCACTTTGGATGGGATATGGAAAAGGTCAATGTCAACGGCGGGGCCATCGCTTTGGGGCATCCCATCGGCGCGAGCGGCTGCCGGATTCTGATTACCCTGATTTTTGAAATGATGAAGAGGGAGTCGAAGTATGGCTTGGCTACGCTCTGCATCGGAGGCGGCCAAGGTTTTGCAATGATTGTCGAACGGATGTAAAGGAGGGCTTATGTCTTATCAACATATGATTTTCGAGGTTAAGGATGATATCGCTCTGGTGACGTTCAACCGGCCAGAGACGCTTAATGCCTTGAATCCGGAACTGATGCAGGAGTTCGGGGATATACTGGACGAGATAGCCGCGCATGAAAGTATCGCCGTGGTTGTCCTGACCGGGGCTGGCAAGGCCTTTGTCTCCGGGGCGGATATCAAGGCCATGAGTGAGTTCACCCCGCTGCAGATTCGTAATTACCTCGCCAGGGGCCACGAGATCCTTTTTAAGATCGAGAGTCTCCTCCAACCGGTCATTGCTGCGGTCAATGGTTTTTGCCTGGGCGGAGGCAATGAGATCGCCATGGCCTGTGACTTCGTCTATGCCTCGGAAAAGGCCCGTTTCGGCCAGCCTGAAATCAAGCTGGGTATCATTCCTGGTTTCGGCGGCACGCAGCGTCTTCCCCGCCTGGTTGGCAAAGGCCTGGCAAAAGAACTTTGCCTCACCGGTGAATTCCTTAGAGGGCAGACCGCCCTGGCCGTGGGGCTGGCCAATAAGATTTTTCCTCCGGATAAATTAATGGAAGAGACCATGAAAACGGCCAGACTGATCGCCTCCCACGGCCGGTCTTCGGTCCGCGCGGTCAAACAGCTTGTTGACCGCGGCACTCAAATTGACCTTCGTGCCGCCTGCGCTCTGGAGGTGGAGACCTTTGCCGCGGTTTTTAGCAGTTCTGACGCCAAAGAAGGATTAACCGCCTTTCTCGAAAAGCGTCAGCCAGAATTCACGGGAACATACGAAAGTTAATACAACAAGATTAAGGACCAGGGGTGTGCTCAATGCCCCGGGTCGAACCGAAGGAGTTAGACATGGACTTTCAGCTTTCAGAAGAACACCAGATGGTCAGGGACATGGCCCGGCGGTTTGCCACGGAGAGAATTAAACCTTTAGCTGCCGAACTGGATCGGACTCACAGGCATCCGGCCGAGATTATCGAGGAGATGGCCGAGCTTAGACTCATGGGGATTGCTGTGCCTGAAGAATACGGGGGCGGCGGCATGGATAACCTTTCTTACGCCCTGGCTATGATAGAGATTTGCAAGGCATGCGCCTCGGTTGGAGTTATCATGGCCGCTAACAGCTCGCTTTATTGCTACCCGGTCATGGCCTTTGGCACTGAAGAGCAGAAAAAGAAATACCTCACGCCGGTGGCTTCGGGTGAACATTTGGGCTGCTACGGCCTGACCGAAGCCGGGGCTGGTTCGGATGCGGCCGCCGTCAGAAGCACCGCCGTGCGGGATGGCGACGACTGGATTCTCAACGGTGAAAAAAAGTTCATCACCAATGGCAATGTGGCTGACTACTGCGTCCTGGCGGCGAAAACGCAAAAGGATATGGGCTATAAAGGCATCTCCACCTTTGTGGTTAATTTGAAGGAAACCCCGGGCTTTTCCGTGGGCGTGATCGAAGAGAAACTGGGCATCCTGGCCAGCGGCACGGCCGAACTGGTCTTTGAGGACGCCCGCTTGCCAGGCGACGCCCTGCTGGGCAATGAGGGCGAAGGCTTCAAGCAAATGCTGACCACTCTGGACAGCGGCCGCATCGGTATCGCCGCCCAGGCCGTGGGCATCGGACGGGCCGTTCTGGAGGAGGCTGTGGATTATGCCAGGGAGCGGGAACAGTTCGGCAGACCCATCTCCAAGCTTCAGGCCATCCAGTTCAAGCTGGCCGATATGGCCATGGAGCTGGACGCAGCCGAACTCTTGACCCTGAGAGCCGCTTATAATGAAGATAATAATCTTCCCTTTGAGAAGGAGGCGGCCATGGCCAAGTGTTTTGCCGCGGACGTGGCCATGCGTTCCGCGATTGAGGGCGTTCAGATTCTGGGCGGTTATGGATATATCAAGGAATATCCCATGGAGCGGCATATGCGAGACGCGAAAATCTGCCAGATTTATGAAGGCACCAATGAGATCATGCGTGTGGTCATTGCCAATAATCTCTTGAAAGGAAAATAAACCCGGAAGACATCTAGACCGATGTCATTAAAAGCCTGCTCCGCAGGCAATCAGATTGTGGAAAAGGATTTTAAAAAAATTTCTTCCGGGGAGGCCTTACTTAGGAGCTAGGATCGTTGAAGGAGTGCGCTATGACCATGCAGCCCATTGAGAACGTGCTTGTCCTGGTCAACCCAGTTGCCGGTCGCGGACAGTTACACATGAACATGGGTGATGTGGAGCGCGCCTTCCAGCGTTGTGGGGTGAAAGCTAAGATGGTCCTTCTTTCCGATCCGGACATGGCCCTCAAGGCCGTTGAAACACAGGCCCGGGAGATGTCGGCTGTTGTGGCTGTGGGCGGAGACGGTACGGCCAACCTGGCGGCCAAGGCGATTCTGTCTGCGGGTGGGGACTGGCCTCTGGGCCTGATTCCGTTAGGTTTTGGGAACTGCCTGGCACGGTCACTTGGTCTGCCTCTGGATGTGGACGCTGCCGTGGATGTAGTGGCGCGCGGGTGCGTCAGAACTTTAGACCTGGCCTGGGTTCGGGAGCGGCCGGTGGTTTATACCTTGGGCGCCGGCTTTGACGCGGACATAATAACCCGGGTCAGTGAAGCTCGAGTTGGCGGTGTCTGGATGGGGGATTACCTTAAGGCGTTTTGGAACTCCTTCTGGCATTACGACTGGCCAGAGATTGAAGTCGAAGTGGATAACCGGCTGCTTGAGGGCCGGTACGCCCAGGTTATCCTCAGTGCGGTGCAGGTATATGCCGTTTTCTTTAAACTAAGACCCAGCGCTGGATTCCAGGCCTATCTCTTTCGCAAACCCCAGCCCAAAGACCTGTACAATTTCCTCGTCCGGGGCTTAAGTTCGGATCTCACCCGCGCCGCGGACCTGTCCGTGCCAGTCAAGAGCAGTCTGCGGATGACTTCCGCCCCCACACCTGTTCCCATGCAGATAGATGGCGAAGTCGGGGGGTTTCTGCCGGTTACCTGCGATATTAAGCCCGATGCGCTTAAGGTCCTGGTCCCCAGCGCTGATGATTAATTATAACAGATAATTAAGCCTTACAGATTATACTCCTTGATCTTGTTGAGAAGGGTCTGACGCGTGATACCCAGCATGGCCGCGGATTTAGTCCGGTTGCCGCCGGTTTCTTCGAGCGTTCTCTGAATCAGTTCCGCCTCGACCTCCTTAAGGGTCATGCCAGCGGTCAGGCTGCGGCCGGACTTGTCCCGGTCAGGTCCGGACTGAATAGCCAGAGGCAGATCCTCGAATTCGATATAATCCCCCCGGGCCAGGACCACGGCCCGTTCGATAGCATTAATCAGTTCGCGCACATTACCCGGCCAGGTGTGGGAGATAAGGGCCTTGAGGGCCCGAGGCCGGAAGCCTTTAATGGATTTCCTGTTTCGAGACGCGGACTCAACGAGAAAATGTTCCGCTAAAAAGCCGACTTCGCCAGGGCCTCGCTCCCTGAGGCTCGGCACAATAATTTGCACCACGTTAAGACGATAATAAAGGTCTTCCCGAAACCGGCCTTTTTCGATCTCCTCTTCCAGGTCCCGGTTAGAGGCGGTCAGGAGGCGCACGTCCACTTTGAGGGTCTTTGTCCCGCCCAGCCGTTCAAAGGTCTTTTCTTCCAGGATTCTGAGCAGTTTGGCCTGGGTGGTCAGAGATAATTCGCCGACCTCGTCCAGTAAAAGGACACCCTGATGAGCCAGTTCGAACCGACCGATCTTGCGCTGATGCGCCCCGGTGAAGGCCCCTTTCTCATGTCCGAAGAGTTCGCTTTCCAGCAGTGTTTCGGGCACCGCGGCACAGTTGATGGCAACAAAGGATTTGTTTCGGCGAGGGCTGTTTCTGTGCACCGCCCGGGCCACCACTTCCTTGCCTGAGCCGCTTTCTCCTAAAATAAGCACTGTTATCTCAGATGGGGCCACCAGAGCCAGCGTTTCCTTCAGAGCCAGCATTGGGGGGCTGCGACCCTTGAGATCGTCAAAGTCATACTTGCGGGCCAGATCTTCCTCCTGGCGCGTCCGAATCTCATCCAGGTCCTTAAGCTTGAGGACCTTCTCGATTTTGAGCAAAAGTTCATCCGTGTCCAGAGGCTTGGTCAGGTAGTCCTCAGCCCCCATCTTGAGCGCCTTAACCGCAGAATTAATGGACCCGTAGGCCGTCATAATGATCACCGGAGCGGGGAGACCGGAATCGGACAGGTTTTCGAGCACCTCTAGCCCATCCATGCCCGGCATTCGGAGATCAAGAAGGATCAGGTCCAGGGCTTCGGAGGCAACCAAATCCAGGGCCTCCTCGCCCGTGCCTGCTTCAAGGATTGCAAAACCAGCCTCCTCCAAGTGGGCTTTGAGCATGAGCCGATGAGCTGGCTCGTCATCCACCACCATGATACGCTTTTGATTCATGCTTTCTCCATGCTTCTCTTTTTTAAGGCCGGGGAAAGTGCAGTGAAAAAACGGCCCCATGACCGGCCTGGCCGCCCACGACCACCCGCCCGCCATGAATTTCCATGATTCGGGCCACCTGAGCCAGGCCCAGCCCTGTTCCCTGGTCCTTGGTAGTGTAAAAGGGATCAAAAAGCCGGGAGCGGTCGTCGAGGTCAATGCCAGGCCCGGTATCTTCAATCTTGACTAGCGCAAAGCCTGTTTCAAAATAGCTGGTGACCTTGAGCAGGCCGCCGTGAGGCATGGCCTCGATCCCGTTGAGCAGTATATTGAGAACGGCCTGAATAACCTGATCCCGGTCGGCATTAGCGATTAAAGGATCCTGAGTCAGGTTCTCTACTATACTCACCCCTTGATGTCTCGCATCGTCGCTTACCAGGCCCAGGGTGTATTTCACCACTTCGTTGAGGTCTGTGGGCTTGAGGTCAGGTTCGCGAGGCCGCGCGAAATCGAGCAGACTGTTCATGACCCGGTTAAGCCGGTCAATCTCAAAGACCATCACCTTGAGGTATTCAGCCTCCCGGCTGGTTTCGTCCAGGTCCCGGGCCAGAAACCGAGCCAGCCCGCGCATGGAACTCAAAGGATTCCGGACCTCATGAGCCATGCCTGCGGCCAGACGGCCCATCGCGGCCAGTTTCTCGCTCTGACGCACCTGCTCCTCCAGGTCTTTGATCTGGCTGAGATCACGCAGAATGAAGACAGCGCCCGAGCCTTGCCGACCCTCAGCTCCCGAAGGCACCGCCGCGACACTGACAGCCAGAGGTATGGACCGGCCGTCTTTAGTGGAGACTTCAAACTCCTGGTCGAGCACTGACCTGCCCTGGGCCAGGCGAGGCAGAAACTCCTCGGCCAGGGCCTTAATCACCGGCTGATCGGCCAAGCGCTTTTCATCTGCATCTCCCCAGGCAAAAATTTCGCGGGCAGCTCGATTGATCATGACCAGTTCTTCGTGGGGGTTAAAAGTTATCAGACCGTTGGGCATGTTATCCACGATACCGGCCGTATAGGTGCTCAGATTGGACAGTGTCCGGTCAATGGTGCGATAGTTCTGAAGAATAAAAATTAAATAAATAGCCCCGAAGCCAACTAAAAAAAGCAGTCCGCCCATGATCAAGGCGCGGTGAAACTGATCTTGCCGGCTCGAGATATAGGCGTCGGTTTTTAGGCCAATCAGAATAACCCGAGGCTCCAAAAACTCAAACAGCCCTTCAGGCCGATTCCTCATGATGCCCGGTTTATGCTCCCTCATCCCCGGCCTGTGCGTCATCCCCGGCCTTCTGAACTCAAGCGGCTTGAGGCGCCGTCCGGAAAGATAAAGGTTCCCATCCTGAAACCAGCTCACGATGCGATCGGTCCTGAGCGGACTGGTAATTTGATGATAATTTTCGAGAACCCGCCCGGTAAGCTCAGGGTTGGAGTGAGCCAGAACGACTCCCCGATTATTGAGGAGGGTGATAAAGGCCACATCACTGCTCTGGGACATCTCATGGATAAGTCCCTGCAGGGATTCCGGCCGCCAGGTCCAGAAGCGCCACCCGGTCCTGAGACCGGCGGCCAGACCGGAGACAACGGCTGTGCCTTGAGCGGCCAGGATGCGCTCGGCTTGCTTTCCCGCCCGATCCAGATTGAGATAGGTCGTAACGGCCAGGACCGCTAAAAGCACCATCGCGGCGGCCAGAAGGCCAATTACCGGCAGAAAGAGGGTCTTGGCAGCAAACCGAGGCAATCAACTGGCCTCATATCCGGCTGCCTTGACCGCGGCCACCAGATCCTCGCGATTAACCTTGTCTTTTTCTAGGTTAACAACTGCCTTTTGAGCCTGGTGATCAGCGATGGCCTTTTTAACACCCTCAACATTGAGAAGGGCCTCCTTCACACGGGCTTCACAATGGCCGCAGGTCATCCCGGTGACTTTAAGCTCGATCTTTTCGCTTCTGCTAAAAATTCCCATATTCTCTGCCTTTGGTGGCTGTTGAATAGTAATTATAAAAGAATATCCTAAACTTGGCCAGAGGGGAAACAAGATTTAGATCACCCAGGGTCTATTTAATATAAGGCAAAATGTGGACCACAACCAGTCAGCAGGTCGGTTTGCCTGTCTAACATATTGAAAAAACAGCATTTAACTATCTGGGATGTAAGGAAAATTTGGATTATGGATATGAGCTGCTTGGATGATTTTTTTACACCTGAAGGGAGAATGTAAAAAAATTAGACGCGGGGCCTTGAAACCACTGCCCAGGCTGCCCTGAAAGCGAATCAAGAAGGTAAAGATATCGTCAGGGCGAAGCCTGCCTGGGGGGTTTGATGATTAAAATTGGAACCGGGCTATGGCGAGCTATCTTCTCGGCCATGCTGCCAAAGACAATCCGGTTCAACCCCTGTCGGCCATGCGTGCCCATTATTACCAGGTCTATGCCATTTTCCTCAATGAAAGTAACGACCTCTGTGGCTGGGTCACCCACGAGTATATGGCTGGAATAGCTCTTTTCCATAAAATTTTTGTCACAAAATTCCTTCATCTTCTTTTCCGCGCCCTTTTGAATGTCCTGATGAAAGCTGTAAATGGAAGGGTGCGGCACATCCAATTCGGTGAAATAGGTGAGGTCGCGAGCAACATAGAGGATGAAGATTTCGGATTGGAATTTTTCTGCGGTCGTAAGAACATATTCTATCATGCCTTCCTGGACCTCAGAAAAATCCACTGGGAAAAGGATTCTTTTAAACATAGTTGGCACCTCCCGGACAGAACAAGGCAGAAAAACGTTGATTAATCAAAGCATTACACTGGCAGCTTAAACTATGGAGACATACCCCTGTCATTGGTCAAGATCACGTCAGTTAAGGTTTGGCCTTTCTGGCGGTACTGGAGTCTGAGATGGATACGAAAGGCCTTGCTGTTTCCTTGAATTAATCTTGCATTATAAGACTATCTTGATATTTTAACAAAAAAAATTGCCATAACAAGAATTAATTTCAATTTACCAAACCACCCGATTATTATTGACAGATACAACATTGGTTTTTAAAATAGAGATCCTCGAAGCAGTTAGAAAGAGGCTTCATGGACATTAAGGGGATGAATAAGCCTGATTGCCATTAAACAATTAAGTAATTTTATATCTTTTTGAAAGGAGATGAACAGGTATGCATAAATTAATAATGAGGTTGGGTGTTGTTTGTGTAATCCTTATGGCATTTTTTGTTTTGCCTTCACTCGCCAATGCTCAAGGGGCTTTTCTTTACAATATCAAGGGGTCCACCGGTTTTAGCCAACCCGATCTTCAGGGAATCTGGCAGTTTTCTGATGGTAGGGTTTATGGGAGTGTAACTCTTGACGAATCGGGAAATATTCTAAGCGGTAGTGTTACCGTCCCGGAAGAAGACCTCCCTATAGATTTTGAAGGCGGAGCCCTCTTAATAACCGCTGCAGGCGAGATAACCGGCGAAATAGACCTCGAAGGCGGGGATACCGTGACCTTTAATACCGGGAGGATGGACCAGGGAAGGAATCTGTTTGTGGCGATTGAAGACTCTCCTGAAGACGCGGGAGCGGTTTTTTTTATCAAGAGCGGCGGCCAAACCAGCGA
>JAFDHD010000015.1 GCA_019308995.1 Deltaproteobacteria bacterium
TCACCCATCATGGCAAGGTAACCAACACCTTTACCGATCAAAATCTGGACTACCTGAAAGGGACATGGGGTATCGGACACGTGAGCCTTAAAGAGCGCCAGCCGGTCAGGTATCAGTCAAGCCTGGGGGATGTCGCTCTGGCGTTTAGCGGCAATATCATCAATTCTAACGAGCTGATGCAGGAGATGATGAAAAAAGGCAGAACCTTCCAGGAAGGTTATGACATCGAAATCATTTCCAAGTTTATTTTTGAAGTGGGGGATCCTGTGGAAGGCATTTCCACCCTTGCTCATAAAATAAAAGGGGCTTACACCCTGGTGGTCCTGACAAAGGATGGAATCTATGCGGCGCGGGATATTTACGGATTCAGGCCTCTTATTTTAGGTCAAGGTCCGGGAAGGTATATTGTCAGTTCCGAGTCTCGAGCCATCCAAAACCTTGAGCTTGAAGTAGTGCGGGATGTGCGGCCTGGTGAGATCATCCTGATAAACGATCAGGGATTAACGAGCTGTAAACAGCTTGACTCCCCGCGTCGAGCTCACTGCGCATTTGAATGGGCCTATACTTCAAGTATTGATTCCGTTATGGAAGGCAGGTATGTCCTGGAAGCCCGAAACAACTTGGGCGCCAGATTAGCAGAGCGAGATATGAACGAAGGAGGGATCGAGGCGGATGTGGTCGCGCCGGTACCGATGTCTGGTATCGGTCATGCCCTGGGATATCATATGCAGTCAAAAATTAATTACCAGGAGGTTTTTCTTTATAACCGGTATGCTGATCGAAGTTACACCCTCTCGACCCAGGTGGCCCGTGAAAAGATGGCCAAGCGTAAACTCTCCGTCCTTAACGCCTCCATCAAGAACCAGCGCATTATATTATGTGATGATTCCATTGTCCGAGGCACACAGATCCAGTATAAGGTGCGGGACCTTAAAATGGCGGGGGCTCGTGAGGTGCATGTCCGTGTTGCCTGCCCTCCTCTGATGTATCCCTGTGATTTCGGTATTTCCACCCGTAGTTATGACGAACTCATCGCCCGGAAATACCTGCGGCGAGGAAATATCACCTCCATGAGACAACTGGATGAACTGGAAAATTGGGTGGCGAAAGAGATCGAGGCGGATTCAGTTAAATATAACAGCCTCGAAGCCCTTGTGGAGGCTATTGGTATCCCTAAAGAAGACCTCTGCCTCAAGTGTTGGAATGGTCTGAGTCCTTATGAAGAGTAAATATAAAGGTCATAGTCAAGAGCATGAGAATAACTTCAGAACTGAAAGCGAGCCGCTCGCTACGTGTCACATTTTTACCTCTTTCTTGTGGCTTACCTAATGTAATGAAAAAAGCATGATGCACATCAGGCCGTCTATATTAATAATAACCAAATTCTTTCCATTCATGTGGCCAGCGACAGAGACAAGTGTTTGAAAAAATCATTAAAGGTTTAATTATCTGCCTTCCAGGGAGTGATTAATTTTGTTGCCACCAGGATAGATTCTGGTAAGGTATCATTGCTGCTCGCAGCAGGTGCGGCGACCTGAATCAAATTAACATATGCGTCTTGAAATGATTGATCTTTCTAAAATTGATTATTCAGAATTGGATGTCCCTCAAGTTCTCTCGATCTTGTTTTATCCCAGACCCGAGTTTGGATCAGGCGCGGCAGATAATGCCATTGACCTGCTGATTCCAGTGGATGAAGAAGTCCTGGTTGGGGCCAGGGTTCACGCCATAGACAAACAGGCTCCCAATATCCTGTTTTTTCATGGAAACGGCGAGATTGTCGCAGATTATGAGGACATGGGGGCTCTTTACAACAAGCTCAGGATAAATTTTCTGCCCGTGGATTACAGAGGATACGGGCGTTCAACAGGCAGCCCCACCATTACCGGCATGATGAGAGACTGTCATGTCATCCTTCACTTCCTAAAAGATTGGCTGAAAGAAGAAGGCTATACCGGACCTTTGATCGTAATGGGAAGGTCGCTTGGAAGCGCATCTGCCATCGAGCTGGCATTCCATTATCAGGAACTCATTGACGGCCTCATTGTGGAAAGCGGGTTTGCTTCTATGGAACCCCTTTTTAATTTACTCAGCACCAGTGCAACCGTTTCAGATATCAAAAGAAAGGGCTTAAGCAACCTTGATAAAATCGCCTCTTTTGATAAACCAACCCTGGTGATCCATGCGGAATACGACCACATTATACCGTTCTCAAACGGAGAGGCCCTTTATAAAGCTTGCGGGGCTGGGGACAAGCATTTTCTTAAGATTCCTGGAGCCAACCATAATGACATCTTTTTTCACGGCATGTCAGAATACCTGGAAGCCGTGACAGCGCTGGTTCAAAAAGTCAAAAAATAAAAAAATCTTCAATAGGTGAAGGTAATGGCTGGCAGGACAGTTCTCTATGAGAAAAAAGGAAAGATCGCCTATATCACGTTAAACCGCCCCAGGAAACTGAATGCCTTTAACACCGCCATGTCAAACGGCCTGGTCAACGCCTGGAAGCAATTCGCCCGGGACGATGACGCCTGGGTCGCCATCCTCACCGGCGCTGGAAATAGAGCCTTTTGTGCCGGGGTGGACTTGAGAGAACCCGGGCCGACCATGCCGGCAGTGCCTGGTATCGGGATTGAGATCTGGAAGCCCATCATTGCCGCCGTCCAAGGGCACTGTCTCGGGATAGGGCTCGTGTTTGCCATGCAGTGCGATCTTCGCCTTGCCGCTTCTGACGCGCAGTTTGGATACCCTGAGGCGTTAGTTGGTGTGAGCGGGGGAGTCGGCGCAGGCTTGATAAGGCATTTACCATCGGCCCTAGCCATGCAGCTGCTTTTTACGGCCGAGCCAATCAGCGCGCAGAGGGCCTATGAAGTCGGTTTCGTGAACAAGGTGGTCCCTCCTGATGAATTGATGTCAGAAGCGACCGAACTGGCGCAAAAGATCGCCGGAAATGCTCCCCTGGTGATAAGAGCTCTCAAGGAGCTAGCCTTCAGAGATAGCCATCCCACGCTGCGCGAGGCGCACGGGATGGCCGAACGCATCATGGGGCGCCTCCGAAGCAGTGAGGACGGAAAGGAAGGCCCGAGGGCGTTTATAGAGAAAAGAAAGCCCAGGTTCAAAGGAAAGTAACGTTTTCAGCTGATGCGGACCTTCTTTGTTTTCACAGCGCTCAAAGCGCATTACACCTCTTTGATTGAAAGTGAAAAAACTTGAGGCCTAGGAATCCTGAATCACTAAAGACCAGATCATTAAGTCCGGGTTGTCATCCTGATAAAAAAGAGTAAAATGTTCATGTGCTGCACCCTTGAGCACGTCTGATGCGTTTATGAACCGACCCCGCAATCAGGCAACCGATACGTCGATTTAATTTTTAAGGGGAATCTTCAGTCGTGGAAAGCCACTGGGATTTAAGCAAGGAACTGGGCAAGGGGCCGCTTCCTGAAACCATCATGTCCCCTCTAGATGGGGCTGAGATGGTCCTGATACCCGGGGGCCCATTCACCATGGGCATCACTGAAGATGAACTTCGTCAGATCTACCTGTTGGATCAGAGACAGACCGTTGTGTTTGCCACTGAGGTGCCCGCCCGCGCCGTGCAGGTTGAGTCTTTCTATATTGACCGGTATCCGGTGACCAACTACCAGTACCGCAAATTCGTCGAAGAGACGGGACATAGAGAGCCTTTACTCTGGAGGGAGCCCATGTGGAGCCAGCCCATGCAGCCTGTTGTTTTTGTGGGCTGGGACGACGCCCGGGCTTACGCCGGGTGGGCTGGAAAATCTCTCCCCACCGAAGCGCAATGGGAAAAGGCCGGGCGCGGAACCGACGGCCGGTGGTGGACATGGGGCGATGAATTTCTCCCCGGAAGATGCAATTCCAGGGAATACGGTCTTGACCGCACCTCGGAAATCGGCCTCTTCGACCAGGGGATGAGCCCGTATGGGTGCTACGATATGTGTGGCAACGTCTGGGAGATGTGCGAGGGCCGATGGCAAGGGGAGCTCCTGCCCATGCGCGGCGGATGCTTCCTGGGCACAGCCACATTTGTCCGGATCACTTGTCGCTGGACCCCGGAAGACACCATCAACGGCGCTCACTGGCTTGGGTTCCGCTGTATAAAAGAAGTCCACACTGCCAGATAATGATCAGACCCTTCCAAAATTTCATCTAACAGGCTGTTTAAAAACCATTAAAACCCTAATTAAAAGGCAAGAACGCCCGCGGCAGGGTGAAATCCTGGGCGCTTTTTTAATGCGAAACAGGGTTTAGGTTGAGCTTTTGATTTCCTTTTGATATTGTCAACCCTCAAAAACTCAACATCCAGAAAGAAAAGGCCATTAAAAAATCAAACTTCTCCTTTATGTTTTCAGGGCTGCTGCCTCTTTTCGTGCTGGCTCACTTTGGGCACCACCTGCTGACCGCCTTGCCCGTCCCTCTTTTGCCAATGATCCGGACCGACTTCGGCCTCGATTACACCCAGTCCGGACTCCTGATCTCGGCCTTCAGTCTGTCTTATGGCTTTGGCCAGCTGCCAGCAGGATGGCTTGCTGACCGCATTGGACGCCGCCTTCTCATCACGATAGGCAACTGCGGCGTGGCCATGGCCGGCCTTTTAATCGGCCTTTCGCCCACCTACTTCATACTTCTTCTCTGCCTCATGCTCATGGGCGTCATGGGCGGCGCCTACCATCCATCGGCCCCGCCCCTGATTTCGGCCTCGGTAAAACCTGAAAACCAGGGCCGAGCCCTGGGGCTGCATATTGTCGGAGGCAGCGCCAGCTACTTTCTGGCCCCGCTTATTGGGGTCGCCATAGCCGTGGCCTGGGGATGGCGCGGCTCGTTTATCGTCCTGGCGGTCCCGGCCGTTATCTTTGGGATCGTCTTCTATGTCCTACTGGGCCGATTGACGAACGGTGAAGTGAAAAAAGATAAAATAACCATTACTCCGACCGAAGCGCCATCTCAACCTGGTCGTTTGCGCGGTCTGGTGGTGGTAATGGTCCTGAGCACCGGAATTTCAGCGATCCTTGTCTCTGCCATATCCTTCCTACCGCTCTTCATCGTAGATCAGTTCGGGGTTAGCGAGAGAATCGCGGCCGCGTTTCTGGCCGTTATTTATTCCGCCGGGCGCTGGTCAGCGCCGGTAGGCGGCTATCTCTCTGACCGTTTAGGCAAGATACCGGTGCTCCTGACGGTTTGTTTTGCCGCCGGTCCTATCATCTGCCTGCTCAATCTGCTGCCTTACGGGCTTGGAACTGTGGCTCTACTGGTTGTTTTAGGAACATGTTTGTCTATGCGCATGCCAGTGACTGAAGCCTATATTGTCAGTCATACCTCGGACCTTAACCGTTCGACGATATTCGGTGTCTATTATTTCAGCGCCATGGAAGGCGGCGGCGTCCTGACGCCGGTCATGGGCTACCTCATTGATCATCTCGGGTTTACCTCCAGCTTCACCATGGCCGGTGGAGCCATAATTGGAATAACCCTGGTCTGTTCCCTGCTTTTGTGGGGCGGCCGGAAATAATCATTTCCTTAAAAACAAAACCGCTGTTTGACGTAAGCTTTCCTTGACCGGAACGGCTTAAACTTCAGCCTTGGCGGGTGCGACCTTCTTCCTCCAGGGCTTTAAAACCGAGATGAAGGCCGCAAAGATCAAGGTGAGGACCTGTGCCAAACCAAACCACATATTCATGGTTTTATTGTGAAGGTACATCGGATCAGAGAGAGCCTCCAGTCCCAGGGACTCGGAAATGGGAAGACAGGCGTTCAGCCAGGGGCCAAGCCAGAACGTTCCAAATATGATCCCACCAATATTGATGACCCATTTGACTGTGATCCAATTATGCTTGAAAAAGCCCCAATGTGTGAAAATGGCAAATAAAAGTCCGGTAATGAGGCTGCCCATAGCCGCAGGAATAATAACAAAATCGTCAATGAATTTCATGGAGCGGTTAATGCCGTAAAGTTCTTTCCCGTCGGTGGCGCTAAGCCCTATATTCATGAGAGCAAGGCAAACTCCTGCGCCAATCCAGGCGCAGGCGAAAAAAATGTGAAATCCCTTCAGCCACTGTCTTCCTTTTAAACCAAATTTTTTCATGACCAATCTCCTAACATATCTAACGGAATTCTTTCATCATCTGCTTCAGGCCCCAGCCTTTTATACTTGATAAGTTCGGAGCCGTCCAGGCTTTAAAGTCGGGTTTTCATTCTTGACTTTTTCAAAGTTAAATAGTTACTTGAGGTCAAGAGACACGGGGTCATATAAGCCTGAATAAAACCTGGAGGGATTGATCATGCCGAACGTAACCGCCAATGGTATCCAGATCGAGTACGACACCTTTGGGGACCGCTCCTCACCGCCGCTGCTCCTGATTATGGGTCTTGGGGCCCAGATGATCCTCTGGGACGAGGAGTTCTGCGACCAGCTTGCCAGCCAAGGCCTATACGTCATCCGGTTTGACAATCGGGACATCGGACTCTCGACCAAATTCGATGAGGCGGGCGTCCCCAACGTCATGGAAATGATGGCCGCCGCGCAGCGGGGCGAGGAAGTTAAAGCGCCCTACACGGTTGACGACATGGCCGACGATGCGGTTGGACTGCTCGACAGTTTAGACATTGACAAGGCCCACATCTGCGGCGCGTCCATGGGCGGTATGATTGCGCAGACCGTTGCCAGCCGCCATCCATCATGCGTCTTGAGCCTCATCTCCATCATGTCCACCACCGGCGATCCCGCGCTGCCGCAGGCCAAGCCCGAGGCCATGGAAGTTCTACTCACGCCTGTGCCTGAAAAACGTGAAGCTTACATCGAGCACAGTCTAAAGGCCTCCCGAACCATCGGCAGTCCTGGCTTCCCCTTTGACGAAAAGCGAGTCCGCGAGAGAACGGCGCGGGGTTTTGACCGCAGTTTCCACCCCCAAGGCGTGGCGCGCCAGCTCGCGGCCGTTATCGCGCATGGCAGCCGAAAACCCGCCCTGGCCAAGGTAACCACCCCTACCCTCGTCATCCACGGCGCTGACGACCCCCTCGTGCCTGTGGAAGGAGGCCGAGACACGGCCAGCGCCATCCCAGAGGCGGAACTGCTTATCATTGAAGGCATGGGGCATGACCTTCCGATTGGGGCCTGGCCGCGCATCGTGGATGCAATCGCAAGGAACACGCGCCGGGCGCAGGTTTGAGTTGAATCAGGTTGAAAAACAGGAACCGGCCGAACACCGGGAATGTGGGATGCATTTGCTAATGTAATAGGGAGACATCTCAAGGGCGGGTCTTTCCCCGCTCATTTCATTCAGATAGCGCCTGCCTTCTTAAGCGATTTGATTTTTTCTGAGGAAAAGCCCCAGCCTCTGAGGGCGGATTCGGTATGCTCGCCAGGCGCCGGCGGCGGCCCCTGAATCTCGGGCTTGGTCCGGCTGAAACGCGGCGCTGGCGCGGGTTGCGGTACGCCGTCAACCTCGACAAACGTTCCACGGGCCATGTGGTGGTGGTATTTAGGCGCTTCTTCCATGGAGAGCACCGGCGCGAAGCAAACGTCAGTGCCTTCCATAATCTCGCACCATTGATCCCGCGTCTTGGTTTTGAAGACAGCCGTTATCTTCTCCTTAAATTTCGACCACTTTATCTGGTTCATCTGTTCCTGGAAGTCCGGATCGTCAATACCGGCGTGCTTAAGCAAAAGCGCATAAAATTGCGGCTCAAGAGAGCCCACAGCCACCCACCTGCCATCCGCCGTCTCATAAGCGTCGTAAAAATGGGAGCCGCTGTCCAGGAAGTTTTTCCCGCGCTGATCGGTCCACGCCCCGCCAGCCCTGAGCCCGTAAAACATGGCCATGAGCGCCGCGGAGCCGTCCACCATGGCCGCGTCCACGACCTGGCCCTGGCCGGACACCTGAGTCTCATAAAGCGCACACACGATCCCAAAGGCCAGCAGCATGCCGCCGCCGCCGAAATCGCCGACCAGGTTCAATGGAGGCACCGGTTTCTCGCCGCGCCGCCCGATAGCATAAAGCGCGCCCGTGGTGGCAATGTAGTTGATATCATGGCCAGCCGCTTGGGAAAGCGGCCCTTCCTGTCCCCAACCGGTCATGCGGCCGTAAACAAGCCTTGGATTCCGCTTCAGGCAGACATCCGGCCCGAGCCCCAGCCGCTCCATCACACCGGGCCGGAAGCCTTCAAATAAGGCATCCGCTCGCTCGACCAGGTTAAGGACTGACTCAACCCCTTCGGGCTTCTTCAGATCAATAGCGACCGACCGGCGGCCGCGATTCAAGACCTGGTATTTCATATCCGTCCTGGCCGTGGGTAGACCTCTACGCTCCACACGAATGATGTCAGCACCCATGTCCGCCAGCATCATGGCGCAGAACGGCCCGGGTCCAATTCCGGCAATTTCAATAATTTTCACTCTGTCAAGCGGTCCCATTGATCCCTCCTTGGTTTAACTTCCAATCAGAACAGGCTCTGAAAATTTTACTATAACACGAATTAAAAACTCGATTACTGTTTTGCAGATTTTTTTGTCGGCAGGCATGTGTAATGAGCGAAATCACCGGGGAAATAAGGACTTATCCCAAAGGCGGACGTGGCAATTACCCCATAATTTGCTTGACTGTCTTACTACCCGGCAGTAGATTGACCACAAGCTGGCTGAAACTATTAAAGATAACTGAACAGGAAAAGACGTAAGGCGTTTCGTTCACAGCCGTTAACGATTCTGTTATGGGTCAATTGAAGATACATTTAATTGGGGCGGCGCGGCCGAACTTCATGAAAATCGCTCCGCTTTATCACACCCTCAAAGACGAAACCTGGGCCAATCCGGTCATCGTTCATACAGGCCAGCATTATGATGTCAATATGTCAGACTCCTTCTTCATTGACCTGGAGCTTCCCAGCCCGGACATCTACCTGGGCGTGGGCAGCGGGACACATGCAGAACAAACCGCACGGGTCATGATGGCTTACGAAAAGGTCTGTCTGGACGAAAAGCCCGACCTGGTGATCGTGGTCGGGGATGTGAACTCCACCATGGCCTGCACCCTGGCCGCGGCCAAGCTGAGGCAAAAGACGGCTCACCTGGAAGCAGGCCTTCGGTCCTTTGATCGAACCATGCCAGAGGAAATCAACCGCATCGTGACCGATGCCTTGGCTGACATTCTCTGGACCCCCTCGATAGATGGCGACAAAAACTTGACCAGGGAGGGTATTCCGCCTGAGAAAATAGAACGGGTAGGCAACATTATGATTGATTCCCTGGAAATGCTGCGCCCAAGGATTGATGAAGAAAAGACCTTTCTGAAACTTGGTTTTCAGCCGCAGGGATACGGCCTTGTGACTTTGCACCGTCCTTCCAACGTGGATCTGCCAGAGAAACTAGCCCGCCTCTGCCAGGCGCTGGTTGAATTATCGGACCTGATCCCGCTTGTTTTTCCTGTCCACCCTCGAACTCGTAAGAATCTCGAAGCATTCGGTTCCCTTAAGACCTTCGAGGACGCGAAAAACCTGCATATCATGGCCCCCCTGCCTTATAAGCAGTTTATGAATTTGCTTTTTAATTCCAGATTCGCCTTGACCGATTCGGGCGGCATCCAGGAAGAGACCACCTATCTCGGCATCCCATGTCTGACGCTCCGGGCAAATACCGAACGGCCCATTACGATTACTCAGGGAACCAATCGGCTGACTGACCTTTCCACAGTGCGCCAGCATGTTGATACCATACTGAGCAGCGGCTTTAAACCAGGCCGAATCCCGGAAATGTGGGACGGCCATACAGCCGGTAGAGTCAGGGCTTCCATTCAATCTTTTTTTAATGGCTAGCCTCAGGCTTCTCAAGGGCTTGATGAAAATTTAACTAAAAAAACTGACAAGTTATAAAAAAGTCAAAACACGCGCCGGATTTTTAATCGTCAAGGCTTCAATGTCCTCGTCGCTCATCCCCTTTTGCTTCATCATGGGCAGAATATTTTTCAGAATGTGACCGTATCCTTCCCCGCCGAATTTCATAGTATGGATCTTGGTGCAGATGTCCTGAGAAATGAGCAACTTGTTCCGAAAACCCGCTTCAATGAACTTCATGATGCAGTCAATCCGCGTGTGATCGTTTGGCATGTCAATCGGTGCGAGCGGATAGTAACTCGACTCCTGCCCGAAGAGGTCCCACTCCAGATAACAGCCTGTCTTGGCCAGATCGAGCATGGCGTTGAAATTGAACAGGGTCCGGTCCATGTGACTCATGACCGTCCGTTCCGGATCGCCTCCCGCGTCATGCACAATACGAATGGCGTCAAGCGGAGCGGCCGGGTTGCGGCCGGGATGAATATTGAGCGAGGCGCCGGTTTCCCTTTGCGCCCGCGCCGCGGCGCGGAGCACCTTGGCCTCATTATCATGCACCGGCCAGTCCAGGCCAATTTCGCCGATGATGCCAGATTTAATTCCAGTGCCTTCTGTTCCTTCGACAACGTCGCGCACCATCACCTTGGCAAGTTCCTCTTCGGACATGCTCTCAACTTCTGGAGGATGGTAGGCTGAGGTGTAGTAGCCTGCGCCCATGACCACGTGAACCCCGCTTGCCTTTGAGACACGGCCATATGCCTCTGGATCGCGGTCTATGCCAATAATTGATAACTCGGCCATGGCCCCGCCTCCAGCAGCCTTATAATCCTCTAATTCCTTGATAGCGTCTTCCTCGCTGGTCAGACGCAGGTTTTCAGGATTACTGGTCCAGTGCCTGCGGTTCCACCCGAGGTTATCCATGCGGATCTCCTCTCCAACCGCTCCATCCCGCTGTGGGGCCGGTATCAAATTAACGAGGAGATGCTCGTGCGGCTGGGTGTGTCCAAGTTCCGAAGGATCAATAAGACCCAGTACTGTCTGCACCTTGCCTGATCGTTCACTCATGAAATGTTCCTCCTTGATTTTTAATGAAGTATTTAAAGGCTCGGACGAGGTTCATTACTCAAAAGCCCCGTGCCGTCCGGCGCCCTGGGCGAAGCGGCTGGCGCCTTCAACCGTCTCGCCGCTCGAGAAGGTGGCCAAACCCAGGCGAAACTCATTTCGCATGGCCATGTCAAAAGGAAGGCTCATCTGCTCATAGGCAGACCGCCGGTCGTTCAGCATGCAGCGCTCGGGGAATTGTGCGATTTCTTCAGCCAGGGTTTCGGCCTCGGCGCGAGAGGCGCCAGTTTCCACGATGCGGTTGGCCAGGCCGATTCGTAAGGCTTCCGCAGCCCCAACAGGCCTGCCGGTGAGGATCATGTCCAGGGCCTGGGAAAGGCCGATCAGCCGGGGTAAGCGCACCGTGCCACCGTCCATTAAAGGCACACCCCAGCGCCGGCAGAAGACTCCGAAATAGGCGTCCTTTTCCATGACGCGCAGGTCGCACCATAGAGCCAGTTCCAGGCCTCCGGCCACGGCATAACCGGCCACGGCGGCAATCACCGGCTTGTCCAGCCACATGCGGGTCGGCCCCATGGGGCCGTCGCCCTCCTCGCTGACACGGTTGGTGCGGTCCTGTCCTTCTGTTATGGCTTTGAGGTCGGCTCCAGCGCAAAAGCACCCTTCTGCGCCGGTAAGCACCCCGACCTTGGCCTTATCGTCCGCCTCAAAGACCCGGAAGGCGTTTGCCAATTCCTTAGCCGTGGCGCCATCCACCGCGTTTCGCACCTCAGGCCGGTTGATGATGATGGTGGTCACCGGCCCTTTCTTTTCAGTCAGAACGAGCATCCTTGCCTCCATGTTTCAAGTTTTTGTGATCATACCAGAAAGGTTATATATTTGAATGAATTTTCTGTCCTGGATTGTATAATAGGCTGTTAAAGCAGCCGCAGCCTCTAAAAAATTAAAAGGAGGATAAAATCATGTTCACCTTCCACACTTTCAGTATCATCATGCTAGTCGCGGCATTGATGATCCTGATGCCGTTTGCGAGCCTGGTGGCAGGGGCGGAAAGGGTAACCCTTCCCCCTCCCTCACACAAAGGCGAAATATCTGTGGAGGAAGCGCTTAAAAAGCGACGGACTCACCGGTCATTCAAACCCGAGGCCCTTTCCCTGAATCAGTTTTCCCAGATCTTGTGGGCAGCCTATGGCGTGACGGCTAAGAGGCATGGTTACGCCCTTAAAACCGCTCCATCCGCCGGAGCCCTTTACCCGATTGATATCTATGCTGTTGTTGGCGACCGGACGGTAAAAACCCTGCCTCCGGGCGTCTATCACTACCATCCTGAAAAGCATGAGGTGATTCCTGTAAAGGAGGGGGACCGGCGCAAAGCCGTGGCCAGGGCTTCCCTGGGCCAGATGTGGATGGCCAGCGCGCCGGCCATGCTGGTCATCACCGGGGAATACGCCCGCTGCACGGTCAAGTATGGCCGTCGGGGCAGCACTTACACCCATATCGAGGCCGGCTGCGTCGGTCAAAATATCTTTCTCCAGGCCGAAGCCCTGGGTCTCAAGGCAGGCATCGTCGGCGCCTTCCGAAACGATCAGGTCATTAAAACCCTGGGCATCCCGGCCGATCACGATCCTCTGCTGATCATGCCGGTAGGCTATCCGGATTAAAGCTATCCCCAAGGGCCATGCCCTTGACCCATTTTAATCCGGGTGATAATGTCTGACCATCCGGGAAACAGGAGCATTAAATGAAAGAGGATACCTCGTCCCTGAAGCATCTGGGGCAGCCAAAAGCAGAGCCCAATTACGACAATCCATCGGTTGAAATCCTGGATACTTTTCCCAACCCATATCCAAATAGAAGCTATACCATCCAGTTCATGACCAGGGAGTTTACCAGCCTTTGCCCGGTTACAGGCCAGCCGGACTTTGCCACGATTGAAATAAACTACATCCCTTGCAAACTTTGCATTGAATCGAAATCGCTCAAGCTCTACCTCCTGGCTTACAGGCAGCATGGCTCTTTCGTGGAGACGATCACCAATAAAATCCTTGATGATCTGGTTCAGGCCTGTGAGCCTGCCTGGATGGAGATCAAGGCCGACTTCGTGGCGCGGGGAGGAATTCGCATGAACGTTCGCGCAGTGCGCCAGGGTAATTCAGGAAAAGAAAATGGATAACCAGTCCTCCTTCACCTCAACTCCATTCGATGTTTCGATATGGTACATCGTTGTCGTCTCTGTTTTCATTACCTGCCTTATCACAGCCAACATCATGGCCGTAAAAATCATCAGCCTGTTTGGCTTGATCCTGCCGGCCGCGATTATCATCTTTCCCATGAGCTACATTGCAGGGGACGTGCTGACCGAGGTTTATGGCTACCAGCACACCAGGCGAGCCATCTGGCTGGGTTTCTTTTGCAATCTCATTACCGTACTGGCACTCTGGCTGGGTCAGCTGCTTCCGGCGGCCTCATTCTGGGAAGGCCAGGAAAGTTATGAACGCATCCTGGGCTACACGCCGCGTCTTCTGGTAGCCTCCTTTTTCGCCTACCTTGTCGGCGGGTTCGCCAACTCATTCATCATGGCCAGAATGAAAATCATGACACAGGGACAGTTTTTATGGACCCGCACCATCGGGTCAACGCTTGTGGGGCAGGGGTTGGATTCGATGCTTTTTATCACCCTCGCCTTTGTAGGCACCATCCCCTGGTCGGCCCTGGGGTTGGCTGTCGTAACCCAGTGGCTGGTCAAGTCATCTTATGAGGCCATTGCCACACCGCTGACCTACGCTGTGGTGGGGTTTCTGAAAAAGAAGGAAGGTCTGGAAATTTTCGACCATAGGACGCGGTTTAGTCCGTTTTCTTTTCAGGTCGGACAAGACAGACAGATTTAATATTAAACAGGGATAAATCCGGGGGAACCCTGGGGGAGCTTTTTACTAGGAAGTTTTCCCCCAGGAATAACAACAGGGGGAATAGAGTATGGCTGGACCGCTGGAAGGAATCAGGGTCTTGAGTTTCGGCCGGGCCCTTTCCGGCCCATTTGCGAGCATGCTGCTGGCCGATCTTGGAGCAGAAGTGATAAAGATCGAGGCCACGAAATTTGGAGATTTCGCCCGGGGGAACGGTCCTTTTATCAAAGGAATCGGCTCCTACTTTCTTAGCATCAACCGGGGCAAAAAAAGCATAACCCTCAACCTTAAAGCCGCCCGGGCCAAAAAGATCGTCTTCAAGCTGGTCGAACAGATGGACATCGTTCTTGAAAACTTCCGGCCCGGGGTCATGGATTCTCTGGGCCTGGGTTATGAGGCCATGCGCAGTCACAACCCAAAGATCATCTACGCCTCGATTTCAGGGTTTGGACAGACCGGCCCATACGCTCAACGACCGGCCTATGACATGATCGCCCAGGGCATGGGCGGGGTGGTGAGCATTACTGGAAATCAGGACGAACCGCCCGTCAGGGTCGGTTATTCCATCGGAGACATGGGCGCTTCTTTATTTGCAGCGCTGGCAGTATGCGCCGCCCTTTATGAACGGGAAAGAAGCGGGGAAGGACAGCAGATTGACGTGGCCATGATGGACTCCCAGGTGGCCCTGTGCGAAAACGCCTGCGCCAGGTATTTCGCCTCTGGGGAAATTCCCAAACCCCTGGGATCGAGACACCCGCTTCTGACCCCATTTCAGATCTTTCCCACCAGGGACGGCCATATTATCCTCATCGCCTTCTCCGGCCCTGACTGGACTAATTTCTGCCACGCCGCAAGCAAGGAGGAATGGATCACAGATGAGAAGGTCAATACGATTGAAGCCAGGCTGAAGAACTATAACTTCTTTGAAAAAGAGATGAACGATCTCATGCGCACCCGGACGACCAAGGAGTGGCTCAAGGCCCTGGATGAACATTCGGTCATGTGCGGGCCGGTCAATAGCATCGAAGAGGTGGTCAATGACCCTCATGTTCAGGCCAGGGAGATGATTCAGGAGGTCACTCACTCACGGGCCGGAAAACTGAAGGTCGTCGGGACGCCCATGAAATTCTCCCGCACGCCCTGCCAGATTGAAAAGGCCAGCCCGGACCTGGGCGAGCACACAGAGGAAATAGCTTTAAGTCTCCTTGGGCTTTCAGAGGAAGAACTCGAGACACTGCGAAAGGAAGGGGTCATTTAGGGGAGGAGCAAAGATGAAGCTAAACGAAGCCGTCTTTCGGGTGGCAGCGATTCAGCTTTCACCGGTCCTCTTTGACCGGGACGCCACCACAGACAAGGTCGTCAAGATCATTGAAAGATGCAGCCAGGAGGATGTCCGCCTGGCTGTCTTTCCAGAGACCGTCATCCCAAACTATCCCTATTTCGCCATGATCAACCCCCCGATCATGATCGGGGAAGCCTTTGAAAAGCTGGGAGATAATGCCGTGGAGGTCCCGGGGCCGGTCACCGCAGCGGTGAGCGCCGCAGCCAGAAAATCGGGCACCGTGGTCGTCCTGGGCGTGAACGAAAGGGACGGCGGCAGCCTTTACAATACCCAGCTCATCTTTGACGCGGACGGCACCCTTGCCGGTAAAAGGCGCAAAATAATGCCTACATTTCATGAACGCATGATCTGGGGCTGGGGAGATGGCAGCGGTCTGACCGTCTATGAAACCGCGGTCGGCCGCATCGGCGCCTTAATCTGCTGGGAGCATTACATGCCTTTGGCTCGCTATGCCCTGATAGCCAAAGGGGAACAGATTCACTGCTCCCATTTCCCCGGTTCCATGGGTGGAGAATCCATGTCAAAGCAGATTGACGCCGCTATCCGCCATCACGCCAGGGAATCAGGCGCCTTTGTCGTCAATGCCACCTGCTGGCTAACCGAAAAGCAGCGCGCCGAAATCGCCCCTGACGAATCCTTCATAAAGTTTCTTGAGGGTGGAATCTGCACGGCAGTTGTTTCTCCAGACGGCCGTTACCTGGCCGGGCCGCTCCCTGACGGTGAAGATATGGCCGTGGCTGAAATAAATCTGAAGGACACGCTCCGGCACAAAAACCTGCTCGATACGGCAGGGCACTATGCCCGGCCCGACATCTTGAGACTAAAACTGGACAGCACTCCCAGAAAAATTATGGAAGAGATAGGCCCTGAGCTGAAGGAAGTACCAGATGAAAACTCTTTAGAATCCAAGGAAGAGCCTCCGACGCCTGAAAATAGTCAGTAATCCTCTTCTGAAAGGACAACTTCAGCATGGAAATCGTACCCGGACTTCACTGTTTACCTGTAACGATCGAGACCCTACCCCCTCATCGAGCCACCAACATGTATATCATGACACATGGAGACAGCGCCCTGGTCATAGACGCAGTCAGCCCTATCAATAGCGAACCTCTCGAGCGTCTTGCTAAAATGGGCGTCAAGTCCATCCAGGCGGCGGTGGTCACCCATGCCCACCAGGACCATTATAAGGGATTGGAGGCCTTTCTTGACAGATTCGGCGGGAAGATCGTCTGCCATCTTCGAGCACGCCAACGCCTGGAAAAGGCCTTTAAGCCTGAAGCCTTTGGCGACCAATTGAAGCACGGAAAGCTTTTGAAAATAGGCCAATTTAAAATACGCGTTCTCTACACGCCGGGGCATTCTCCAGACCATATCTGCCTCTTTCTGGAAGAGGCAAAGGCGCTTTTTACCGGCGACACCATCCTCGGCTGGGGCACCTCCATCATCTCGCCGCCTGAAGGTGATATGGTCGCATATATGAAGACGTTAGAAGACCTGATGAAGCTGGATATCAATATGATTTTCCCCGGCCATGGACCGCTCATCCAGGAAAAGGCCAAAGAACGGATCAAATGGTATCACGCACACCGGTTGATGAGGGAAAAGCTGATTCTGGAGGCCTTGGCTGAAGGGTTACTGAACAGCTATGAGATTGCGGAAAGAATTTATTCTGAAGAAGATTTCAAGATGCACGGCCGCGATCTTCTTCCCAGAGCGGCCCGTTCGGTCCTGGCTCATCTGGAGAAACTCGAAAAGGAAGGGCGGGTCTTTATTTCAAATGAAGGCGGTCAGACTAAATTCGGTCTGCTTTAATCAATGGGCCGGTCGCCGATGATGCCTTTTTTTTCAAGCTGAGCGATCTCATCTCTGGAAAGGCCGAGGAGTTCGCCGAGGACATACTCATTGTGCTCACCGAGGCAGGGCGCAGGCCTTCTCACCCGGGCCGGAGTCCGTGAGAGCTTGATAGGCAGGGCGCAGTACTTCCGCGGTCCGACCTCCGGGTGATCAATCTCCCAGAAAAAATCCCTCTCTAAAAGATGTTTGTCAGCAAGAAGCTCGGCGGCGTCAAGTACGGCCCCGGCAGGCACACCCGCCTCCTGGAGCATCTTCATAACCTCATAATGGGTATGCTGGCCGGTCCAGGCCTCAATTTTCTCGTCCACCGCATCCTGGTCTTCCCGCCGACTTATGGCACTGGCAAACCTCGCGTCCTTTATCCAGTCCGGGCTGCCCATGGCTTGGCCCAAGGCTGCCCATTCCTCATCCGACGAGACGGCGATGACGACCCATTTGTCATCACCTTTGCACCGGTAACAGCCATAAGGCGCCTCAGAGGGATGGCGATTACCCAGACGCGGCGGGACTTTGCCATTCAAGGCGCAGCCGAGCACGGCTTCACCAATGACGCAGGTGGCGGATTCAGCCTGAGAAAGATCAATATACTGCCCCTTGCCAGTGCGGCGCTGAAGGAACAAGGCCGTCAGGATGGCCCCGGTGGCATGCAGAGCCGCCACCGGGTCGGGATAGGCATTCCCCGACATATGGGCCCCCTCGCCGGGATACCCCATCAGGCTGGCCAGTCCCGAAGCTGGATCAAGGTTGGTGCCATAGGACACGTAATCCCGATACGGGCCGGTTGCGCCATACCCGGGCATGGAGCACATGATGACGGCAGGATTTATCTCTTTTAAGGCCGGATAGTCCAACCCGAAATTTGGCATCACCCTGGGGCTGTAATTCTCCAGGACCACATCGCTTATTTTGACCAGGCGCTTAAATATCTCAATCCCCTCAGGTGTATTCAGCTCCAAGGTCAGCCCCAGCTTGTTCCGACCGAGATCGTTGTTCAAGGACGTTCGGTTCCAGGGTCTTTCCCCTGGATCATCATCTGGAAATACAGCGAGTATTTTAGCCACTTCCGGTAATAGTGCGCTTGTATTAACAGTGACGCGGCCAGTGATCTGAATAACTTCGGCCCCCAGATCGGCCAGGATTCTCCCGGCCAGAGGCCCGGACCAGACCCGGGTCAAATCCAGCACTCGTACTCCTTCTAAGGCGCTTGTCATGAGTAACGACTCCTTAAAAACATCCGGCTAGACAACTCCGTTCTCTCTGAGTTCATTCAGACCCTGCCGACTCAAACCCAGCCGTCCCATATAAACCTCTTCATTATGCTCTCCGAGCAGAGGGGCGCGTTTATATTCGATTGGCGTCTCCGACATCTTGAAAGGCGGACCAGCATAAGGCTGCTTTCCGGCCTCGGGATGATCCAGTTTAACCCAGTAATCCCGTGCCTGATACTGCTTATCCTCGAGCAGGTCAGCGACATCATTGACATAAGCCGCTGGGACCCTCCACTCCTGGCAGAGCTCCACGATCTCCTTTCTGGACCTTTCCAGAAACCAGGGCTTGACCAGCTCATCAAACTCCTCGGCATGCGCCAAACGATGAAAACCGGTCTGAAACCTGGGGTCTTCCAGAAGATGAGGCATCTCCATGAGCAAAAGCAGCCTTTCCGCCTGATCATCTGCACTCGGGCAGATTGAGACATATCCGTCTTTACAAGGATAGATGGTAATGGGATGGGAATACATGTAACGATTACCGACCCTTTTCTGGACCCAACCAGAATAGACGTAGCGGTTTACGGTAAACTGGTGAATAGAGGCCATGCACTCCATGATGGAGACATCAATATGCTGGCCCTGGCCGCTGGCCTCCCTGGCAAAAAGCGCGGCCATGACACCGGTAAAGGCATGCAGTCCGCCCTGATAGGCCGGTTGCTCTCCTCCTCCTGCCAGAGGCTCCCGACCCGGATCTCCATTAATATACATGTAGCCGCTTAAGGCGTTGCCCACTAACCGGCCGCCTTTGTAATCCCGATAAGGGCCGGTCTGGCCAAAGTCCGTGATCGAGACCATGACCAGACCCCGATTGATTTTGTCAAGGGTCTCATACCCGAGCCCCAGGCTGGCCATAACCGAAGGTTTGAAATTCTCGACCAGCACGTCCACTTCCTTGACCAGGTCCTTGAGAATATCTACCCCGGCTTTGGTCTCCAGATCGAGTGTGATGCTCTTTTTATTGGTATTTAAATAAAGAAAAAAAGCGCTCCGTTCGAGGTGAGGGTTGTCATCTAAAAAGGGCCCGATGCTTCTGGCTTTATCGCCCGGCCCGGGCTTCTCGACTTTAATAACCTCAGCCCCCAGGGCCCCAAGCAGTTTGGCACAGTACGATCCTGAGATATACTGACTTAAATCCAAAACCTTGATCCCTTCCAGAGCCTGTATGGTCATTCCCTTTCGCCTCCGCCGGGGATGCTGACTGGCCTAAAACCGCCTTCCATTGTGTCTCAGAATCTGAAAGGCCGATCAGCTTATTTAATCAGTTTTAAAATAAAAAATTAAGGCAATCATAGTCTAAGACGCTTCTGATTGTCAATTTCAGAGACCGTTGCCCAGATGGTTTCTACAAATAATATATCCGGAGCGATTTTAATTGACAGGATAAATAGGGTTGATTAATATTAAACATTTCATACTTTTGCGTAATCTGGCAGGAGCAAAACTGGGTGTTTGATAATCTGACTGAAAAGTTAAATGAGACGTTTCGCAAGCTGAAAGGACATGGCAAGCTCACAGAGGACAACATAAAAGAGGGCTTACGCGAAATCCGTCTTGCCTTACTTGAGGCCGATGTTAACTATAAGGTCGTCAAGAATCTTATTGAGACCATCCGCGTTCGGGCTGTGGGCCAGGAGGTGATGCAAAGCCTGACCCCGGGTCAGCAGGTGGTCAAGATCGTCTATGAAGAGTTGACTTCGCTCATGGGCGGAGCCGGACAGGATCTGGATTTTTCCGGTCGGCCGCCCTGGACATTCCTGCTGGTCGGGCTGCAGGGTTCAGGTAAGACGACCACAGCAGGCAAATTGGCCCGGCTTCTTAAGACAAAAGGCCGTCAACCGCTTCTGGTTCCGGCTGATGTTCAGCGCCCGGCCGCCATCGAGCAATTGATGAAATTGGGTGAGCAGATTTCGGCGCCAGTCTTTCCGTCCACTGCGAACATGCAGCCAATCGAAATAGCGATTAAGGCGCGGGTCAGCGCGGGTGAGCGCGGCTGTGACACCCTGATCCTGGACACGGCTGGCCGGCTCCAGGTTGATGAGGCGTTGATGGAGGAGCTTAAGGCTGTTAAGACCAAGCTCGAACCGAATGAAATTTTATTGGTGGCTGATGCCATGACCGGACAGGAAGCGGTCAACGTCGCGAAAACCTTTCATAAATGGCTGGACCTGACCGGTGTCATCCTGACCAAGATGGAGGGTGATGCCCGAGGCGGAGCAGCGTTGTCAATAAAGGCTGTTCTTGATCGGCCGATTAAATTTATCGGTGTGGGCGAAAAGCTGGACGCCTTCGAACCTTTTTACCCGGACCGCGTGGCTTCACGAATCATGGACCAGGGCGACATGTTGACCCTGATAGAGAAAGCCCAGGAGACGATTGACCAGGAACAGGCCCAGGATCTGATACGAAAGCTCAGGAAGGATGAGTTTACACTCGAGGACTTTAAAAATCAGATCTCGCAAATCAAAAAACTCGGTTCCCTTGACCAGATACTCGGGATGATTCCTGGATTGGGTAAGTTAAAAAAACTAAAAGACATGCGGCCCGAGGAGGATAAAATAAAAAAAATTGAAGCCATCATCAACTCCATGACGCCTGAAGAGCGTCGAGATATCACTGTTCTGAACGCAAGCCGACGGCGACGGGTCGCTCGTGGAAGCGGCGCCAAGGTCTCGGATGTCAATGCCTTGATCAAGAATTTTCTCCAGACAAAAAAAATGATGAAAAAATTTTCTGAGGGAGAGTTCAAGTCATTCGGCCAGGGAATGCTCCCCATGTAGATAGTTGAGATTTAGACTGGTTTCTTAGAAAAAAAACTATATACTATAAATTAATTATGCAAAGGAAAAGATATGGCTGTACGGATTAGATTGACCCGGATGGGAGCGAACAAGAATCCCTTTTACAGAATCATTGTCGCGGACGCCAGTGCCAAACGCGATGGCAGATTCCTCGAAGTAATAGGGACTTACGATCCGCTTCAAGATCCGGCTAAAGTGGTCATTAAGGAGGACAGACTCAAAGATTGGCTCAGTAAGGGGGCCAAGCCCACAACCACGGTGGCTAGCCTGCTCAAACGCGAAGGGCTTGGATCCAAGTCTTATTAATCCTTTTCCAGAAACTTCGGCGTTTTAAGGTTTGTGGAGTTAAAAAAGTAGTCTGGCCCGGGTCTCAAACCAGGCCCCCAGGATGACGAGGCGGAGAATACGGAGGTGTACGCATGAAGGATTTAATCAAGTACATAGCGCAGTCGCTGGTGGACAATCCCGATCAGGTTGAGGTTTCCGAAATTATGGGGGAACAGACCTCGGTACTGGAATTGAGGGTGGCCAAAGAGGATTTGGGTAAAGTTATCGGTAAGCAGGGCCGGACGGCGCGTGCCATGCGGACAATCCTGTCGGCGGCGTCTACAAAGCTTAGAAAACGTTCGGTACTGGAGATCATAGAGTAAGATTGATGGTAGAAGACCTGGTGACCATGGGCCGGGTCACTCGGACTCACGGCGTCAGAGGTGAGATACGGGTCTTGCCATTCACCGAGTCTGTGAATTCTTTCAACCGGTATGACCGGCTATACTTCCGCACTTTGGATGAGGCCGAAGAGATTAAAATAGTCATAAGTGCCCGGCCTCACAAGAATTTTGTTCTTTTAAAACTCAAAGGCATCTGCACTCGCAAAGCAGCTGCCAAACTGGTCGGAGCGGATGTCCTCATCCCAAGGTCCTGGCTGCCTCCTCTTGGTCCTGATGAATATTACTGGACTGACTTGATTGGCCTGACCGTCATGGACGAAGAAGGCCGGATTCTTGGGCGAGTGGAACGACTGCTCTCCACCGAGGCTGATGATTTATTGATTCTGGAGCGCAACCATGAAGAATTTCTCCTGCCTTTCCGGGAGGAGATAATTCTTTCCATTGATCTTGAAGCTGGCTGTCTCCAGGCCGCGCCTCCACCCGGCCTGCTCGATCTGTAACCCCAGGCAGAATCCAAAATAGGTGTTGAAAAGCATGCATTTTGATGTGGTAACCCTCTTCCCCCACCTGTTTGAGTCATTCTTGAGGGAGAGCTTGATGGGCAAGGCCCTGGACAAAGGAATTTTTGAAGTCCGTTTAATTGACATCCGGGACTTCACCACCGACCGCCATCGAACCGCTGATGACCGGCCTTACGGCGGCGGGCCGGGGATGGTCCTCATGCCTGAACCCTTGGCCAAGGCCATCCATTTTGCCATGGAGACGAGGCCGGCTGGCGTCAAGAGGCGTGTCATCCTCCTCAACCCAGTCGGTTTTTCGTTCAAGCAAGGCAAGGCCAAGGAATATGCGGCTCTGGATCATCTGATCCTGGTCTGTGGACGTTATGAGGGAGTGGATGATCGCATCGCAAAGACCCTGATAGACGAGGAGATCTCTCTGGGTGATTTCATCCTCTCTGGCGGAGAGGTTCCGGCCATGGCTGTCATCGAGGCCGTTGTCAGGCTTCTGCCAGGCGTTGTGGGCACGGCTGAGTCGGTGGAGGACGAGACTTTCAGTCACGGACTCCTTGAATACCCCCAGTATACTCGCCCCAGGGTCTTTCAGGATTTAACCGTGCCTGAGGTGCTCCTTTCTGGAGACCATGAGGCCATCAGAAAGTGGCGACGCCAGGAGTCACTGAAACGAACCCTCAAACGCCGACCAGACATGCTCGCCCAGGCCGAGCTTACGGACTCGGATCGTGAGTATTTGGACCAGTTCACGTCTCAGGAGCCATCGCGATGAAGAGGCGTATTAATGACCGGGTTTGCGGCTTCCTCCGAGGTTGCGGCTAGCCTTGGTCAACGCTTATTTAGCCCTGATGCATTACCCGGTATACAATAAACGCCGGGAAATCATCGCCGCCGCCTTGACGACCATTGACATGCACGACCTGGCCCGTGTGGCTCGAACTTATGGCTTGAAAGGCTTTTTTCTGGTTACCCCTCTTGAGGATCAGATTCAGGTGGCTGAAGACATGCTCAAGCACTGGCGTCAGGAGTGGGGGGATGTTTATAATAGAACTAGGGTCGAGGCCTTGAGTCTGGTTTATCTGGCTCATGACTTGAATCAGGCCAAAGAGAGGGTTACCGAAGAAACAGGCAGTTATCCTCTGGTAGTGGCCACAGCCGCCGCTGAGGGTCCAGGCCGGATGCCTTTCTCTGAGATGGGTCCTTACCTTCAGGGAAGGCGTCCTCTTCTAATAATTTTCGGGACGGCCTGGGGTCTCGCAGACGAAGTTCTGGCCGCGTCTGATTTTGTTTTAGAACCCGTTAAAGGGCCAACGGATTATAATCACCTGTCCATCAGGACTGCAGCAGGGATCATTCTCGATCGGCTGTTTGGTGTAAGATAGCTCTCATAGAGGAGAAAAAAATGAATCCCATAGATATGATTGAACGCGAACAGATGAGAACAGACCTCGCTCCTTTTCAGGTGGGCGATACCGTAAAAATATACGTACGGATCAAGGAAGGAGAGAAGGAACGCATCCAGGTCTTCCAAGGTGTGGTCATTCGAAAACGTCAAGGCAAAACCAGTGCGACCTTCACCGTAAGGAAGGTCTCTTATGGTATCGGCGTGGAGCGGATTTTTCCAACGAACTCACCTTTGATCGAGAAGATCGAGGTCGTGTTTCAAGGCCGTGTGCGGCGTTCCAAACTCTATTATCTGCGTCAGCGGCGAGGGAAAGCGGCCCGGCTTAAAGAAAGGACCACACGCCAGGGTTAACCGGCATTGGCTGAATCTGTTGAAAAAACCCTCTGCCTTTTCGAAAATCTTTTTTTCGAAGAAGGCATGACCCCGGAAGAACGGATTAAGGAACAGGGATTTAGACTGATAGCCGGAGTGGATGAGGCCGGCCGCGGTCCCCTGGCCGGTCCGGTTGTTGCGGCGGCCGTTATTCTTGATGAACGCCGTGAGTACCCCGGGGTGGGTGATTCGAAAAAGATGACCAAAAATCAGCGGGAAAAGGCTTATGAGCTTATCCTGAAACGGGCCAAGGCCGTGACTTATGGCCTGGTTGATCAGGCGGAAATAGATCGGATCAACATTCTCTGGGCAGCCATAAAGGCCATGACCAAGGCGGTGACCGATTTGATTCCGGCGCCTGATTTCATCCTGGTTGATGGGACTGTCCCCCTGCCTCTGGATGTACCTCAGCGAGCCTTGCCTCACGGAGACAGTTTAAGCCTGTCTGTTGGAGCGGCTTCGGTTGTGGCCAAGGTTGTCCGTGACCGCCTCATGGTGAGTTACGATCGCGTCTATCCTGAATATGGGTTTGCCTCTCATAAAGGTTATGCCACGCGGGGCCATCTGGAGGCCCTGTCTAAATACGGACCTTGCCATATACATCGCTTGACGTTTGCCCATGTGAGGGCAGAGAAAGAGGCATGAGCAGTCATTTGGCCTTTGGTCAGCAAGGTGAGGAGCTGGCAGCCTCCTACTTGAAAAAAAGGGGGCTGTTCTTGATTGATCAGAATGTACATACGCCTTACGGAGAAATTGATCTGGTTTTCCTTGACGGTGATGTTGTTGTATTTACGGAAGTCAAGACCAGGTCCGCGTCATCGTTTGGCGGTCCCTGGGCGGCCGTTGGCCCGGAAAAGAGAAAAAGGCTCTCCCGAGCGGCCCTGGCCTTTCTGAACAAAAAGGGATGGCAGGATCGTGCCGCCCGTTTTGATATCGTGGGTATTGTTTTCGAAGATGCAAAACCCCGTTTCGATCACCTGGCTGACGCCTTTGATCTGGCGATGGATTGAGAGACGGAGTAGATCTTGTCTCGTATGGGTACTCTTTTTGTGGTGGCCACGCCATTAGGGAACCTGGAGGATTTGACTTATCGGGCCTCCCGTATCCTTAGCGAAGTTGATCTGGTTGCGGCTGAGGATACTCGCAGGACCCGAAAGCTCTTTACGCGGTATCAGATATCCACCCGGCTCATCAGTTACCGGGAGCAGAACCATGTTCGTGTCCTGCCTCGGCTGTTGAAGGTCTTGGCTGAAGACCAGGATGTGGCCCTGGTTTCGGATGCTGGAACCCCCGGCGTCTCGGACCCGGGAGCCTTTCTGGTCAGGGAAGCCGGCGAGCGGGGGGTCAGGGTTGTGCCTGTGCCCGGTCCTTCGGCCAGCGCCTGTGCCATTTCTGTTTCGGGGCTGCCCGGTTCCAGTTACGTCTTTGTGGGCTTTTTGCCAGCTAAAAAAAAGGCCCGTCTTGAAGCCCTCAAGGGGTTAAAGAGGGAGAGGCGAACCTTGATCTTTTACGAGGCGCCCCACCGGCTCAAGAAGAGTCTACAGGATGCCGCGGCCGTTCTCGGTCCCAGGCAGGCCGTTCTGGGCCGGGAGATGACCAAGATGCATGAAGAATTTATACGGGGGACACTCAATGAAATCGCCAGAGAGATTGAGCATCGGCCAGAGGCGATTCGCGGGGAGTTTACCCTGGTCCTAGCCGGTTCCTCAAAATCTGAATTCAAGGGGTTGACGAAAGAAGAGCTGGCCGAGATAATTCGAAAAGACGACCGGCCGGTGCGGGAGATAGTCGCGGATTTGGTTGAAATTGCCAGTATGAGTCGCAGTGAGCTGTACCGCCTGGCCCTGGATGTGACCGGGCGTAAGGCGGCCAGTTGATGGATCGGATTATTCGTCAGGCGGCCTGCCCGGCGATTTGCCTGTTTTCCTGACTGAAGCGGCGTAGATCGAGGGTGGAAATCAGAGTTACGGTCATCCTGCCAGGCGACCGTTCTGGTTTTATTTCCTGAAGATGAGGATAATTCATTCATCAAACGAGTGGGAGTTGTTCATAGCATGTCTGTAAAGCCAGGTGAATTTGAGGCGAGCAAAGAATTGACCATCAACAACAGGCTGGGTCTCCATGCCCGGGCAGCGGCCCGGCTGGTTGAGACGGCCGAACAGTTTAACGCGGAGATTTATCTAGAGAAGGACGGTCAAACTGTTGATGCCAAGAGTGTCATTTCCCTTCTGACCCTGGAGTGCCCTCCGGGTTCCGAGGTCCTGATCAGGGCACGCGGGCAAGACAGCCAATCGGCTCTAGAAGCAATCACTGAACTTATTGAAAACGATTTCGGCGAATAATGAAGATCCCTGAGTTTATAAATAAAAATTCCATCATGACCGGTGTGGCGGCCTCCCCTGGTATCGTCATTGGCCAGGCCTATCTCGTTGACCGGAGTAAGGTGGAGATTTTTTATCAATACCTGATTGATGAATCCTTTATCAAGGAAGAGGTAGAAAGATTTAAGCGGGCTGTTCAGGAGGCTCAGAGCCAGTGCGAAGAAATCAAAAATGACATGCCCGCGAACCTGGGTGAGCATACCTATATCCTGGACACTCACCTTCTCATCCTGAAGGACAGCATGATTTACCAGGCCACGATTGACCTGATCAAACATGAGAAGATCAATGCTGAATGGGCCTTGAAAAAGGCAGTCGATCGCGCCCGGGAGATGTTTGAACAGATTAAGGATGAGTACATCCGCAGCCGGATCAAAGATGTCGAGTATGTCTCCGAACGAATCATGCGCAACCTGGTCGGTCAGGTGCCTGAGAACCTGGCCGAAATCAAGGATCGAGTCATCATCGTCGCCCATGACCTCTCTCCGGCCGATACCACCCAGATACGCCTCGACATGGTCATGGGCTTTATTATTAACATGGGCGGTAAGACCTCCCACACGACCATTATAGCTCAGGCCCTTGAAATCCCGGCGGTGGTTGGTCTGGAAAGCTGTACCCGGCGCATCAAGACCGGTGATCTGATCGTGGTTGACGGGAACGCCGGCCATGTCGTTATCAACCCGGATGAAAAGACCCTGAGATTCTACCGCGGGCGTCAGCAGAGTTATGAAAGCTACCAGGCCGAGATCGTTCGCTGCGCTTATCTGCCCGCCGAAACCCTGGACGGTCATCGGCTGGTAGTCAAGGCCAACATCGAGATGTTTGAGGAGGTAGCGGCTGTGGCGGATCACGGTGGAGACGGGATCGGGCTCTACCGGACTGAGTTTCATTACCTGTCCCGTCGGCAGCTGCCGAGTGAGGAAGAGCTTTTCAGGGACTACCGTGATGTAGCTCAGATCATTGCCCCGCAGCCTTTGACCATCCGCACGGTGGACCTGGGCGGTGACAGGTTCGCCTCAACCTTGGACTGGGCTGATGAGATGAACCCTGCCCTTGGCTTGAGGGCCATTCGTTTCTCTCTCAAGGAAAAGAGTATCTTTAAAGACCAGCTTCGCGCAATCCTCAGGTCCTCAACCTATGGCAATGTCAAGGTCATGTTCCCCATGATTTCAGGCCTCGGAGAGCTGCTCGAAGCCAAAGAGGTCCTGGAAGAGGTTCGGCAGACCCTGAGCCGGGAGGAGATTGAATACAATCCGAATATGGAAGTGGGGATCATGATTGAAGTCCCGTCAGCGGTTGTCCTGGCCGATGTCCTGGCCGGGGAAGTGGACTTCTTTTCCATTGGCACGAATGATTTGATTCAATATTCCCTGGCCATTGATCGAGTCAATGAGCGGGTGGCTCACATGTACGAACCACTTCACCCGGCGGTTCTGCGCATGGTCAAGACCGTCGTCGAAGCGGGCCATGCAGCCGGAATCACGGTCTCCATGTGCGGCGAGATGGCCGGCGATCCGATCTGCGCTCCGATCCTCCTCGCTCTGGGACTGGACGAACTCTCCATGCCCAATACAGCCGTGCCTCGCATCAAGCGGCTCATTCGCATGACCTCCATGAATGAATGTCAGGAGTACCTGGATACAATTCTCAAGTGCCGCACCGTGAACGAGGTGAATAGATTTGTGGAGGAAGTGATTATCAAGCGTTTCGCCATTCACCCCGATGTGGTAGCCCGAGGCATCAGGGAGTGATCTGATATGGCAAAAATCAAGGGGAGCGGTCATAAAATCATCTGCCGCAATAAACGCGCTCGCTTTGACTATAAGATCAATGAGGTTTATGAAGCGGGTATGGTTTTGACCGGCACCGAGGTCAAAAGCCTTCGGCAGGGTCGGGCCAACCTGACCGACAGCTATGCCCGCGTGATTGACGGTGAAGTATGGATGTTCAATTCCCATATCAGCCCTTATCCATTCGCCCATCACGAAAATCACGACCCGGAGCGCCGCCGCAAACTCCTCCTTCATAAACGGGAAATCAAAAAACTTTACGGCCGCACCCAGGAAAAAGGCATGACCCTGATTCCGCTGTCCATTTATTTCAAGGATGGAAAGGCCAAGGTTGATCTGGGTCTGGCCGTAGGGAAACAGGTCTATGACAAACGGCAGGTCATCAAGAAACGTATGGCCGACAGGGAGATGGCCCGTGCCTTACGCCAGGGGCGGGAAGAGGTTTGAGGCTCCCGGTTGTGTGTCGCCTGTTTAAATAAAGGCAGTGTCTTTTTTTCTCGTTCCCAAGCTCCAGCTTGAGAATACAATCAATAATCCTCAGCAGTTGTAAGTCAGGGTACGAAGCTCCCGGAGTTTTACGTTAAGGTTTGAAAGCCTCGACCAGGGAGAACATGCCTTCGGCCTGGAGCTGCTTCACCCGGACGAATCCAGCCTCGGTCAACCTGGCCTCAATCTCGTCAAAGGTCCAGGTACCGCCTCCGCGCGTGTTCACCAGCATGTTGACCGCAAAGAGCGCTCCGTCAACGGGCTGGGTCCGATCGGCGCTCATGACATGATCCCGGATCACGATGCGGCCTTCGGGGTCCAGAGATCGAAAGACCTTGTGAAAGAGGTCCTGGTTCTGGTCAAGGCTGTTCTGATGAATGATGGCTGAGACAAGGGCCAGGTCATGCCCGGAAGGTAGCTCGTCTTCATAAAAGTTCCCGGGAACCAGCGTAACTCTGTCCAGCATCCCGGCCTGCTCCACACGCTCGCGAGCCATCTCGATGACCGGCGGCAGATCGAACAGGGTGGCTTTCATGTTAGGAACGGCCTGGAGGAAGGCCAGAGTGTATATCCCAGAGCCGCCGCCCACGTCAATCAGGGCCTTGGCCTGTCCGGGGTCAATCCCGGCCACGACCTTTGGGGCGCTGCGCAATCCAATCAGATGCATGGACCCGATGAAGGCCTTCAGCCCTTCCATATCCCTTCCAGGTCTGCCTTTTTTCTGGTCAGGGTCCGCATCGCGCACGATGTCGGTCAGCCGGGACCATGTTTGCCAGAGCTGTGCCCCGTGCAGGACCATGGGCAGAACTGAATTCGGTTCAACGGACGAAAGAAGAGGCGCGGCCGAAGGTTCGGTCTGGTAACGCCCATCCTTCTTGATCAGGAAGCCGAGGGCCGTCAGGGCGTCAAGAAAGACGGTTACGGCCCGTAAATTGCCATTTACTTTTTCTGCGATTTCTTCGGCGGACAGCGGGGCAGGGGCAAGCAGAGTAAAGATGTCCAACTCGGCTCCGGAGAGAAGCAATCGGGCCGACTGGACGCCCCAGGTTATACCTAAAATGGACTCAGGAGTGTGTTTCGGTTTCATCGGTTATACCTCCAAAGCAGCAATAAAGGCCTCGTGTACGGCCTCGTAGGCCTTGGCCGGCTGGCTGGCGTCGCCTAGCAGAAGGACCCGGGGGTGTTTGTCTTTCACGGCCCGGTAGAGATCATCCACCGGGTCGGTACCCAGGGCCAGGACAACGGTGTCCGTTGGAATGGTCACTACTTCCTTATTTTTTTCCATTAGAACTCCTGTTGCGGTGATTTCGAGAGCCTTGGCGCCTGTCCTGACCTTGATTCCGGCCCGTTTGAGGTTCTGGCGCACGATCCAGTTCATGGACCGGCCGATATCGTTTCCGATACGATTTTGCATCTCCAGCAGGGTAATGTCCTTTAATCCCTGGGTGGTCAGCCGATTCAGGACTTCTGTGGTTTCAGCCTGATTTACGAAAAGAAAATAAAGTTCATCCGGGGTCAGGGTCCCGATGCGGCCGAGGTGAAGGGCCGCCTCACAGCCCACGGCCCCGCCGCCGATGACGACCGCCTTTTCTCCGACCTCGGCCCGGCCAGCCAGAACATCCCAGGCCTGAACCACATGCGGCCGGTCAGCGCCGGGCAATGTGGCAGACTTGGGCCTCCCGCCGGTGGCGATGACGACCATGTCAGGATTTTCCTCAGCGATCAGTTCAGGGTCAACGGCCTTCCCTAAAATGATTTTAACCCTAGCGGCCTCGGCCTGAGCCGATAAAGAAGTAATGAGGCTTAAAAACTCCTGCCGTTCCCTCAGTGCGGCGGCCAGGTGGATCTGACCTCCCAGACGGTCGGCTTGCTCGTAAAGAGTTACCCGGTGTCCCTGCTCAGCAGCGGTCCGGGCAAAGGTCAGGCCAGCCGGACCGCCTCCGGCTACCAAAATATCCTTTTTTTCCTCAGACGGTTTGATTTGAAACCTTTCCTCCTCCCCGGCCCGGGGGTTGACCAGGCATCGAATCGGCTGACCTGTAAAAACAGAATCGAAACAGCCCTGGTTGCACCCGATGCACAGGCTGATCTGATCCGCCTTTCCGGCCTGGGCCTTATTAACCCATTTTGGATCGGCGATCATCCCTCTGGCGACACCGACCAGGTCGGCCCGCCCCTGCCTCAGGATTCTTTCAGCCACGTCCGGATGGTTGATGCGGTTGCAGGCCATGACCGGCAGGCTCACCTTTTTTATTATGCCTTGGGCCAGGTAGGCGAATCCGCCTCGCGGCAGGTCCATAGGAAGCTGAGGGACCCTGGTTTCATGCCAGCCGCCGGTGACATTGAAACAATCAATCCCGGTTGCTTCCAGGGTTGCGGCAAATTGAGCCGCCTCGGCATT
Source organism: Deltaproteobacteria bacterium (assembly GCA_019308995.1). Lineage (NCBI taxonomy): Bacteria > Pseudomonadati > Myxococcota > Myxococcia > Deltaproteobacteria bacterium. The sequence goes on from JAFDHD010000015.1 coordinate 31,095, forward strand.
GGTGTTGGAACCTGGCATGAAGTCGTTTCCGGCCAGGCGGAAGATCACGGCCATGTCTGGCCCGGCAGCCTCGATGACAGAATCGGCCACCTCAAGGCCGAACCGCATCCGGTTTTCCAGGGATCCACCATACTCGTCCTGACGAAGGTTGGTGATTGGTGAGAGAAATTGAGGGATGAGGTAGCCGGCTGCGCCTAATATTTCAACCGCGTCCATCCCGGCCTCTCTGGCCCGGCCTGTAGCGTCGGCATAACGCTGGATGACGTTTTTGATATCCTCCTGGGTCATCTCCCTGGGTATCTCGCGCGTAAAGGTGGAACGGACAGGCGAAGGAGAGATTGACTGCTGACCGATGAGCGCGGAATGAGCGTATCGGCCGGCATGGTAAAGCTGAGCCGCAATCAGGGCCCCCTGATCATGAACCCTCTCTGCCAGGCGGGCCAGGCCCGGGATGAACTCGTCCTGGTTGATGCCAATCATAAATCGGCCGCCGCTGACCTCATCCACGGCACAACCGCCCGCGATTATCAGACTCACCCCACCAGCAGCCCGTTCGGCATAGAAATGAATCAGCCGATCGGTGACATACGCCTCTGGGGTGTAATTCAGATGCATGGCCGGCATGACCACTCGATTTTTTAGCCTGAGCGGTCCAATCTGGATCGGAGTGAACAGTTTCATAACAAGTATCCTTAATTTTTTTAATTTTTAATTTACCGTGGTCAGGAGGTTCAGGTCAATCATCTTTTAATATAAAAAACCTGGAGCTTCAAGTCATGAGTTACACCAAAGGCCTTAAAAAACTTAGCCGCATTTCTCACGCTTGCAGTTCCGTCATCTCAGTTCGAACTTGGCTGCTTTTTTTTCATCGCCTCTTTCATCTTGGGCCGGCTTCAAATAAGCATGTGAAATTAAATTGAAAAAAATCCCAATTCATGGTATGGTAAAAACACTGCTTATTATTACCCGAGGCCCTATTTTCTTAGTTCATGAAAGCTAATTTACTGTTCTGTGAAAGTGACCCGTTGATTTCTGTTTTTATCTCATCTTTATTGGAGTAATTCCAGATGAATCATTCTGACCGGGTGAGAAAGCAATCATTTGTCATGGTTAAGATTCCAGCCGGAAATTTCACCATGGGCAGTAGAGTCGGCCACGGTGAGGATGATGAGTTTCCGGAGCGCCAGGTCTGGGTTGATGAATTCCTGATGGCCCGTTTTCCGGTCACTGCCGCTGAATGGGCTCTTTTCCTGAACAAGGTCGGCAATCCCGATTTATCCTATTTTGAGCCGTCTGAAGAGACGACAGTTACCCTGATTGACGGAATTTACTACCCCCGGCGTAAATGCGCCCGGCATCCGGCCAACGGAATAAGCTGGCAGGGTGCGGCGGCCTTTTGTGAATGGCTCTCAGAAGAGACAGGCAAAGAATTCCGGCTTCCGTTTGAGGCCGAGTGGGAAAAGGCTGCCCGGGGGGCCATGGAACACATGCGTTATCCGTGGGGTAACAACCCTCCCAATGGGCTGGCCCAGTTTCACCAACAATGGGTTGACCCCCGCCATACCCTCAGCCCGGTTGACTCCTACCCCCCTAATCCCTTTGGCTTACATGACATGGTCGGCAACGTCTGGGAATGGTGTAGCGACTGGTATGAACCTGACTACTATCAGGCCTCGCCAGCCCAGAATCCAGAGGGACCGGAAACCGGACAGATGAAAGTCATGCGGGGTGGATCATGGCGCTGTTTGGATGTCCAGGTGCGGTGCGCCATCAGGCTGGGCGAATGGCCTGACTCCAGCAGCTCCGGGGCTGGATTCCGGCTTGCCCGCTGGCCCTGAGCAAACGTCTTTGTAAATAAAATGACATCAATAACTTGAGCGAAGCGGTTTAAAAACAGAGAACCAGCGCTAAAACACTGGGCTATTGTCACATAATCCTCAAGGCAGTTAGGCCCTGATAACCACTAATTTTAAGGAAAGTTCAGTGAAAGCATCTCTTGACATGGGAGTTTTTCTGCCATATATTTGAATAAGTGTTCAAATATTCAGTAATGGGGAGAAAAATTGACCAGAAAAAAAGCCGCCCTCATCGAAACAGACGGCTGCCAGGTCCGCATGGTTCACCTGGACCGGGTTACCCAGGCCCGGGATGAAGTTATCCCGGAAAGAGAGGTCAACCGGCTGGCCCAGACCTTCAAGGTCCTGGGCGACCCGACGCGGCTCAAAATCACCCTGGCTCTTCAGGGCGGGGATATGTGTGTCTGTGACCTGGCGGCGTTCTTGAGAACAAGCGAGTCGGCTGTGTCTCACCAGCTCAGACACCTCAAGAATTTGAACTTGGTTAAAAACCGACGTGACGGTCAGGTCCTTTACTACTCTCTGGATGATGATCATGTGGCCGATTTGTTCAAGATTGGCCTGAGCCATGTTCGTGAATAGGGATTAGAAAGGCCGGCATCATGGAATTTTTATTCGATATACTGGCCGCAACCTGGCATCTTTTTCAGGAGGCCTCGATTTATGTCCTGTTCGGTATCCTGGTGGGCGGCCTGCTTAAGGTTTTTCTGAGTCCGTCCGCTGTTTCCCTGCATCTGGGCCAAGGCCGCTTCTCTTCCGTATTCAAGGCTGCCTTTCTTGGAGTTCCCATTCCTCTTTGTTCGTGCGGCGTTTTACCAGCCGCAGCTTCACTCAAAAGGCAGGGGGCCAATAACGGCGCCGTTACGGCCTTTCTCATTTCCACGCCTGAGTCAGGAGTGGACTCCATCGCCATCACTTATGCCCTGCTCGATCCATTAATGACCGTGGTGCGGCCTGTGGCCGCTTTTTGCACGGCTGCCATAGCTGGCCTGGCGGAAAACCTTTTTGGTTTGGAAAGGGCGACCGGTCAGGTTGTTTCTGATCTTTCCTGCCCTGTTGACAACTGCTGCGACGGGCTCGATTGTCCGCCTGAGGTTCATAAACGGCATCATACCTTTTTGCAGAGAATTCGGGCCGGGCTGGGATTCGCTTTTAGAGAGTTGTGGAGCGACATGGTCGGCTGGTTTCTGGCCGGGATGATTCTAGCCGGATTCATCACCGTCCTTGTTCCGCCGGAAATTATGACACGTTTTCTCGGCGGCGGCATCCTTTCCATGCTGCTTATGCTGGCCGCGGGTATCCCTCTCTATATCTGCGCCACGGCTTCCACGCCCATCGCCGCCGCGCTCATTTTGAAGGGCGTCAGTCCAGGCGCAGCCCTGGTTTTTCTCCTGGCCGGGCCGGCGACGAACGTTACCTCGCTAACCGTGCTTTTGGGAATTCTCGGGAAAAGGGCCACCGCCATCTATCTGGCCACCTTAGCCGTGGCCGCCGTGGTCTTCGGGCTGGCCCTGGACAGCCTCTATAACTACCTGAATCTTTCCCCGCACGCCCTTTTCGGTCAGGCAACGGAAATAATTCCCGGGTGGATAAAGTTAGGCGGGGTCTTTATTTTGTTGGTCCTGTCGGTCAAACCGGTTTATTTGAAGATACAGTCAAGGCTTGGCCAGGGGCACGAACTCTCCTGTTCTTTGGAGTCTTGTTCGGTTGCCGATTCCCCTGTTGAATGTTCCCCCCATGGGAGTCATGATTGAAGCGCTTCCGCCGGGCCGGTGCGGCCCTGAAGATTGGGGTTGAAGAATTCCACCAGTTCAGCCGGATAATACCTTTTTTGGTAACAGAGGTCTTAAAAATTTAAAGGCCTTAGCCTATCAAGAGGCTAAGGCCTAAAAAAAGCTGGAGGTGATTCGAAAGGCAGCTTTTTTTGAAAAAACCTAAAAAAATATCTTCTAGCCGGTGGCGCCGCCACCGGATTTATGTAGCTCAGGAAAACCCGCCGGAACCGCAGCTTCCTCCAGCGCTGGACGAGACGCCAGACAGGCTGCTAGATAGGTCATTATTCGAATTTACTGCGGCCGGTGAGGACATGAGTTTTTTTATCGTGCTGGATTGGCATTCGGGGCAGGTGATCGCTTCTTCTGAGCCGAAGACGATTTCCTCAAAAATGTGTCCGCACGCGCCGCATTCATATTCAAAAATAGGCATGGGTGGCGTACTCCTTCCCATTCATTCACTTTCTTTAAATATATAGACAACCTTAAGAATGTCAATACCTTTATTCCCAGGCAGTGGGATGAGGCGTTTCCTGCCCTGGCCTGGAAATCTTTGACCTGGCAGCGTTCAGGTTAAAGATCAGGCATAATCTATTTATGAAGTAATAGTCTCGATGATAAATTTATATTGCAAATCCAGGTATTCCTTGAGGTCGAAGCGCTTTTTTAAATGCCATCTTTTCAGGGCCCAGGCATGCCCCAGGATTACGATGTTATAAGCTATTTGGTGCGCATCATGATGCTTGAAAACCCCTCGGCCGATCCCTTCCTCCAGAATATCCTGAAAAATTTTCACATGGGCCAGCTCCGCATCCATGATCCTGGCCTGGCCTTGCTTATCCAGGCTCCTGGACTCCCGGTACAGCAAGAGAACCTGGGACGCCTTTTCGGCCGCGATGGAGTAAAACAGGTCCATGGCCCGGATCAACTTTTTTTTCGGGTCATCCAGGCGCTCAATGGCAGGCAGAATCCTCTCCTGAAACTGGCTGGTAAAATCCTCCATGATAAGGAGCATTATCTCGGACTTGCGCCGAACATATTTATATGCATCCGGGACGCTCACTCCAGCCAGTTCGGCTATTTCACCAACCGATGTCTGGTAAAGCCCTTTTTCTTCAAAAAGCAGGCTTGCGGCATCTATAATCTTCTTTTTTAATCGTGCGTATTCTGACTCTTCTTTTGTCTGATTGGACCCTGCGGACACTATCTTATCCTCCAGTAAGCCAGCCGGAGATACGGAAAGCCGGGCTTGAACCACTATTAGAGTTATGCCGAGTCGGCTATATTTGTCAACTCCTTTCCTGGGCCTAAAAGTGAATAAAAATTTTTTATGATTCTGAGGCTTATAACAACGAGGGTATCATTTCAGTGGTTTAAGATCCAAATAAGCCTGAACGATTTTATATATTTTTTCGGCATTGGCCGCGGCCTTAGCCCCGATTTCCCCTTCTTTTAGAGGGGTGGGAGAAAGGCCGTGGGCATAGTTATCCACCGAGCAAATTGAGGCATACTCGAGTCCCAGCTCCTGGGCAACCATAGCCTCACTGGCCATGGTCATGCCCACGATGTCCGCATAATCGGCTAATAGCTTGATTTCCGCCTGGGTTTCCAATCTAGGCCCGGGGGTCTGCCAGTAGACTCCCCTGTCCACCAGCTCAACCCCTGTCGCCTCGGCTGCGGCCTTTATTCGTGAGCGTACTTCCTGACTCAAGGTAGGAATGATATGTTTGGACTTATCCTGAACCGCGGTTGCGACTCCCGAGAAACAGATGTAATCGTGAGGCAGAACCACCGTGCCTGGAGAGAGGGAAATTTTAAGACTCCCCGTGGAGTTGATTCCAATGACCTCAGTCACCTCCAGCTTTTTCAAGGCAGAAAAATTGGCCGGATGATTTATTTTGTGAGGGAGGATGTATAGATCATCCCCCATCCCGTGACGCGGTACATAAACCAGTCGGTCGGTCAATACTACCATGGCCGGGCCGAAACTGGTTTCGATTTTTTCCTTTTCAGCTTCCTTGAAAAAGTCCTGGTGGTGAAAGACGGTGCCTCCAACCAAACCGATGCGATCAGCCATGTTGTTTTCTCCGGAAGTTAGCTTCTAGTTCAATCTTCTATTAGTCCTTTAGAAAGCTCCTGAATTAGTTTTTTTTGAGGCCGCGGTTAATTGATCGGCCAGAATCATGCCAAGGACGGCCAAGCATTCCATGTCCAGGAATTGAGGAGAGGAGGTGTCAAACAGGATCCTGGCTGAAGAAGGAAATTCCTCGTCAGCATTGTAAAAGATCAGGGCCAGGGGAATACGAGGCAGAGCCGGGAAGCGAGCGCTGAAATCACCCCCTAGATCCGCATCCAGCGCCTCTCCCCCAACTGCTTCTGCTGCTGATTTAAGCTCAGATATCCGGCCTGAAAAACGGCGTGCGATCCTGTGTTCCGAGGTCTGGCTGAAGGCGTTGTGAAAAAAGGCGCCGTCCTTGAAATCTCGATATGAGCACCACTGCCCTGTCAGATCGCCTTGGCCGACCTGGAGCAAGTAGTAAGCCACGACGATACGGACCGTAAAGTCAAGGGGATTGTCATCAGCCGCCCTGACACCCTGAGGTCCGATGAAGCAGGTGCGGCCAAGAACTTCTAAGGCAACTTCCTTTTCGGCCTCCCGGACACCCAGGTGAACCCTGGCATGTTCATAATCGGCCCGGGCCAGTTTCGTAACCAGGGCTTCATAAACTTCTTCATAATTTGTCGGTTTATCTGAACGAAACATTCTCGAACTGTTAACATATTTTTCGCCTCGACGGAAGTCCTTTCATATTGTTAAACTCTTGCCACTGCTTGCAGTCCATTTGCAGGTATGCTAAAAGACGATTTTAAACTCACATTATTAAAGAGTCAGGGGGAGTGACATGGCCGCTCGGCAGGATTCAATCGCATTTAAACCAGGTAATATTGGTCATCTGGCGCTTAAGAATCGGCTGGTACGTTCAGCGACTTATGAGGCGGCAGCCACGGAAAAAGGAGAGGTCACGGACCTTCAGGTGGACCTCTACCGCAACCTGGCTCAAGGCGGCGTGGGCCTGATCATTACCGGACATGCGGCGGTTCACCCCAAAGGTGTTACCGGTCACAACATGACACAGATTCATGATGATTCATTCATTTCCGGGGTTAGAAGGATTGCCCGGGAGGTCCATGATCAGGGTGTTGACTGTAAGGTGCTCCTGCAGCTCAGCCACCCTGGCAGGCAGCAGCCGCGCAGCGGGCTAGAACCGGTTGCGCCTTCGCCGGTCTTTGACGCCCTTTTCCAGCGAACGCCCCGGGCCTTGACTGTGGAAGAGATTGACGAAATCATCGAATGCTTTGCCCAAGGGGTCCGGCGGGCTCAGGAAGCTGGATTCGACGGAGTCCAGGTCCACGCCGCTCACGGCTGGCTCTTGAGTTCCTTCCTCTCACCGCGCACCAACCAGAGGGAGGATCAATACGGCGGTTCGATCGAGAACAGGACCCGCATTCTCAAGGAGATTTATGAACGCGCCCGGAAGAAGGTGGATAAAAATTTTCCTATCCTGATCAAGATGAACACTCAGGATTTTCTCCCCGGCGGGGTGGATATTGATGAAGCTGCAAAGATCGCAGAGGCGCTTGCTGAAATCGGATTTTCAGCCCTTGAGACGAGCGGCGGCATGTGGGAGGCGATCACCCGCAGCGAGGAGGAGCTTGGGTGGAAGCCTGTTCCTATCCCTGAGTCTCGGGTAGGTATCAAGACAAAAGATCAGGAAGCCTATTTCCTGGCCGGGGCAATGGAAATCAAGAAAAAGGTGGATGTTCCGATTATCCTCGTCGGCGGGATAAAATCGCTTGATAAGATCGAGGAGATACTTGCGCAGGGGTATGCCGACTTCTGCGCTATGGCCAGGCCTTTGATCAGGCAGCCCGATTTACCCAAGCTCTGGCTTACAGGCCAAGGGCCGGAGACGGCTGAATGCAAGTCATGCAATTCCTGCCTCCCCACGGATGAAGGCCCGACAAGATGCAGGGTTTTGAAAGCGGAATCAGGAGAGCCCTAGGTCGCGGTGTAAAACTCAATAATACACAGGTTTAAAGTAATTTCTAAAAAAAATGTTCCGATATGGACTCCCGCTTCTGCGGGAATGACAGTGTAATTTATTGTTATTCCTGCGTAAGCAGGAAGCCACGTGCTGAAATCAAGACGCCAAAAAGAAAATAATTATAACAATCGCTATAGTAACCAAAATCCCACATAACAATGCTTTAATGTCAATAGCAAATTAAAATGTCCGGTGTTCATAGCACATTAAATGTCCGGTTGCTTTTTTTTGGTTTCTGTTTATCATTCAATTGCACCATGTGAGGATAGGGCCACGCTGGG